>DASSKX010000803.1:0-2890 GCA_035689925.1 Acidobacteriaceae bacterium | reverse complement strand
GTCGTCGTCGACCACGAATCGTGCACCACCCGCACCCCGCGATCGCGCAGCGCCGGTACCGCGTCCAGACAGTACCTCGTACAGGCCGCGACCAGGTCCAGGCAGCCCAGCCGCTCCAGAACGATGCTGATACTCGGCTGCAGCGAGGCGATCTTCACAGGCTTATTTCGTGTGATCGGCCAGCACAGCCTCGGGATAATACACAGTCCACCCCCGCTGCGCCGCCACTGTCAGCAGCCCCGGCGTCGGATTCACGGGAAATGGCCGCGCTGCCATCTCCAGCATCTGCAGATCGTGAATCGAATTCCCGAAGACCACATCCGGATGGTGCACTCCGGCCCGCTTCAGGGCATCGGCCTTGCCCTCGTCCGTCGGCACATCCACCAGATCGCTCGTGATCAGCCCCTCGTGCACGCGCACCTCGGCCGCCAGGACGCGCTCCGGCCCAATGCCGAACCGCCGCACGCCCTCCTCAATCACCCAGTTGTTCGTCGAGCTGACCGCCCAGATCTCTACCCCTGCCGCGCGCAGGTCCGCGACCAGCGCCTGCATCTCCGGGAAGATGTTCTTCTCCACGTGCACGGCAAAATATTTCGCCGCCGCCCGCCGCATCTCCTCCTCGCGCAGGCTCGCGTACACCTGCACCATCTCGCCGCAGATGTCCTTCTCGGAGACCTGGCCTTGCCGGTACAACCGGTGACGCTCGTCAATCCAGGCGCTCGAGTTGCGCGAGAGCAGCCCGGCCTCGATCGACCAGTTCATGAACCCCAGCCCCGCATCGCCGCTCCACAGTGTTCCGTCGCAGTCAAAAACGGCGACGCGCGGCCCAGGCTCCATCACAGCGGCGCGAAACTCCTGATGCGAATACCGAACGGCAGCAACAGCCTGAATCGACGTCAAGCATTCACTCCAACTCGTGCAGTCTTGGAATGGCACGGCTTCAGCCATGCCGTTCCGGACGCCCCCCAAATGGCCCCGAGCCCCTCGAGGGACGCCTCTTCCTCAGCCTACCAATTCCCGGCGCGCCGCACCCGCTACCATAGTTCTCGTGAGCGCACTCCCCGCCCGATTTTCTGAACGACTCGCCCTCATGGAAGAGCGCATCGCCGCCGCCTGCCGTCGCGCGAACCGCAGCCGCGACGAAGTGCGCCTCATGGCCGTCTCGAAACTGCATCCCGCTGAAGCCATCGCCGAAGCCGTCGCCGCCGGCCACACTCTCTTCGGCGAAAATCGCGTCCAGGAATTCGAGGCGAAGCGCGCCCGCCTCCACGAACTCGGCGTCACCGGGGCAGAGGTCCACCTCATCGGCCACCTGCAGTCGAACAAAACGACCAAAGCCGCCGCCCTCTTCGACGCCATTGACTCCGTCGACTCGCTCCGCATCGCCGAGCGCCTCAACGATGCCGCAGCCGGCTCTGCCAACCCGCTGCCCATCCTCATCGAGCTCAAGCTCAGCGACGAGGCCACCAAAACCGGACTCGACCCTGCCTCCCCGGAACTCAGCGAACTCCTCGACCGCCTCCCCTCAATGCCCCATCTCGCGCTCTGCGGCCTGCTGACCATCGCGCCCCTGGACGACAATCCCGAAACCGCCCGCGCCTGCTTCCGCCGCCTGCGCACCCTGCGCGATTCCCTCGCCCGGAACTACCCCGGCCTCGACTTCCGCGAACTCTCAATGGGCATGTCCGGCGACTTTGAAGTCGCCATCGAAGAAGGCTCCACCCTCATCCGCATCGGCACCGCCCTCTTCGGCGATCGCCCGAAACCCACTCCGCAGGCCCAGCCCGCCCCATGAATCTCCCCGTCACCGACACTCGCGACGGCGCCCGCTTCGCCGTGCGTGTCACACCCCGCGCCAGCCGCACCGCCATTGCCGGCGTAACCGGAGAAGGCCCCGACACCGCCCTCAAAATCGCCCTCCACGCACCGCCTGTCGAAGGCCGCGCCAACGCCGCCCTCATTGAATTCCTGGCCGATCTGCTCCACGTTCGCCGCTCCGACATCGAGATCGCCGCCGGCGCCTACGGCCGCACCAAGCACATCCTCATCCGCAACCACGCCGCCGCAGAAATCACCTCCGCGATCCAGGCAGCGATCGACGGCGCAAAGAAATAAATCCTGATGAACGACGCAACACCGCCGCTCAGTGAAAATCGTGCGACGTCACCGCAACCGAGTGGTCCGCGAGCGGCGTCAAGCGCACAGCCTTCACATGAATCACATTGTCCTGGTTCTGCAGCGGACCTTCGACGATGAGAAAACGACTGCGCGTCACCGTAATCATGTCGCGCGCGTAGAGATCCGGCGTGATGATCACATTCGCGATCCCCGTCTCGTCTTCCATGGACAAAAAGATGAATCCCTTCGCCGTCCCCGGCCGTTGCCGCGCGATCACGCATCCCGCCGTCCGCACATACTCCCCATCCCGCCGCGTGCGCAGCTCTTCAGCCGTCAGCACCCGCTGCCGTCGCAACTCCTCGCGCCGGTACGCCATCGGATGCTTATCCGTCGTCAGCCCCGTCCCCGCATAATCCGCAACCAGCCGCTCCTCATCCGTCATCCGGCGCAGCGGCGACACCTCCGCCGGATCCGCCAGCAGAGCGCCACTATGCGTCAGCAGCGGACCCTCCGGCTTGCCCGCACGCTCCACCTGCCACAACGCATCCCGACGATGCCCGATCCCCGCCACATGATTCAGCGCCCCAATATTCGCCAGCAGCGTAATCTCCTTCCTGTTCAGTGCCGGCACGCGCAGCGCCAGATCGTCGACCGACGCAAACGGCCCGTGGCAACGCCGCGTCGCCGCCATCGCCTCGCCCACCTGCTGCCGCAGACCCCGCGCATAGCCCAGCCCCAGCCGCATCGACAAGCTGCCGTCCTCCTCATGCTC
>DASSKX010000802.1:0-6831 GCA_035689925.1 Acidobacteriaceae bacterium | reverse complement strand
CTACGCACTCGATCTGGACGACGACATTGTGCTGATGGGGCACGATGGTCCCGGGCACATTGGGATTGCGGAGGGCAAGACGCGAGTGCGGCCGCTTGAGGTGTATCACGGCAAGGTGGGGCGGGGACTTTCTGTCGAGATGTCCGTGCGCTACGGTCCCGTTACGCTTCTGTCTGTCGCAGAAGATCGCGACCATGGTTTTCGGTTCGTCGTCGCGGAAGGGACGTCGGAGGCGGGACCGACTCTGGCGATCGGAAATACCAACAGCCGGTATCGGTTCAGCATCGGTGCACGGCGGTTCGTTGAGCGCTGGAATGAGCAGGGGCCGGCACATCATTGTGCCGTGGGAACCGGCCATATCGCTGCGCGCATCCGGAAGCTGGCAGATCTGCTGCAGATTCCCTGCATACAGGTCTGCTAATTCGTCAGATCCGGTGCACAGCGAAGTCGCGGGCACCCCTATATTCGCCGCGTGCAATCCGGTGGTAAGAAATCTGCATGCCGCTGCCCTCGATGTCCTGACAAAAGTAATGTGATTTGCAGCACATACAGGGGTTGGGTCGACTCCGTTATCACTTGATTCAGGGATGGACAGTGTCCGGCGTTGCCGTTTCGCCGGGGTCTGCCACCGTGGAGAACGGAGTCATGGGTAATTTCAAGGACGGAAGCCACCTGCTCCGACTGGCAGGAGTTTACGTCGCCGGCACATTATCGTTCCTCGTTATTCGTGCATTCGTGGTTCCGCATAGCTTTGGGCAGTACGGTCATTACCGGGGCGCAGCGATCACGGAAATTGCGGCTCATCCTGCCAAATTTGCGGGACATCAGACCTGCGAGACCTGTCACACGGATGTCGCACAGACGAAGAGTGCAGGGAAGCATGCAGGCGTGAACTGCGAGGCGTGCCACGGTCCGCAGGCGAAGCACGCAGACGATCCGGCGAGCGTGGATCCTGGCAAGCCGGATACCGCGGTGTTGTGCGTCCAGTGCCATGCTGCCAGCGCGGCGCGGCCGAAAGACTTTCCTCAGGTCAATGCGGATGAACACTCCGGAGGGGCTCCATGCGGGACGTGCCACCAGCCGCACAACCCGGTGATCGCCGCGGGAGGCACGCAATGAACATCACGCGACGTCGTTTGCTGCTGCTTTTGCCGGCGGCGGCCATTGCATGGGAGTCGGTGCTGGCAGGAACGCCGGAGCAGGCCCCCAATTACGACAAGAGCCAGCACTGGTGGAGCATGCTCATCGACATCCCCAAGTGCATCGGATGCGGGAACTGCGTCCGCGCATGCCAGGCGGAGAACGATGTGCCGGAGGGATTCTTCCGTACGTGGGTGGAGCGCTACCACGTGACGGATGGGAATCTGGAAAACCCGGAGGTGATCTCGCCGGAGGGCGGCAAGCACGGGTTTCCGGCGGCCAAGGAAGACGCCGGCAAGTACTTCTTCGTGCCGAAACTCTGCAATCATTGCGTGGATTCTCCCTGTACGCAGGTGTGTCCGGTTGGGGCGACCTTTATCACTCCGGATGGGGTGGTTCTGGTCGACCAAAAATACTGTCTCGGGTGCGCGTATTGTGTGCAGGCGTGTCCGTATGGATGCCGGTACATCCATCCGGAAAAGAAGGTGGCGGACAAGTGTACGCTTTGCTACCACCGCATCACGAAAGGGCTCACGACTGCGTGCTGCGAGGCGTGCCCGACGGGCGCACGGCAGCTGGCGGACCTGAAGAATCCGAAGGATCCCATTCACGCATTCCTGAAGACGCACAGCGTGCAGGTGCTCAAGCCGCAGATGGCGACGGGCGCGAAGGTGTACTACAACGCCCTGGACGGATCAGTCCGGTAACGCAGAGAGGAGATGCTCATGCCTGGCGTGGAAGGCTTTATGTATCCCAACGAGGTCTCGCTCTACTGGAGCGTGCTGATCGTTCTGTATCCGTTCATCACGGGACTGGTAGCGGGGGCGTTCATCCTGGCTTCGCTGGAACGGGTGTTTCGCGTTGAAGCGGTGAAGCCGACCTACCGGCTGGCGCTGTTGACGGCGCTGGCGTTCCTGATGGTCGCGCCGCTGCCGCTGCAACTCCACCTGGGGCATCCGGAGCGGTCGCTGGAAATGTACCTGACGCCGCACCGCTCGTCGGCGATGGCCATGTTTGGCTTCGTTTATTTGTGGTACCTGATGGCTGTGCTGACGGTCGAGGTGTGGCTCGATTACCGCGCGGATATTGTGCGGCTGTCACAGACAACGGGCGGATGGAGGCGGCTGCTGTATAAGGTGCTAACGCTGGGCTCGGACAACATCAGCGAAGAAGCGCTGCACATTGACGACCGGGTGGGATGGGTGATCACGCTGATCGGCATTCCGTCGGCATTTTTTCTGCATGGATATGTTGGCTTCATCTTTGGCTCCATCAAAGCGAACCCGTGGTGGTCGTCCCCGCTGATGCCGGTGGTGTTTATCTTCTCGGCGATGGTGTCGGGAATTGCCGGAGTGATGCTGCTGTATATGGCGATAACAAAGCTGCGGCGGCAGATTATCGACATGAAATGCGTCGACACGATCGCACAGTACCTGCTCTACATCTTCATCGTTGATTTCAGCCTGGAGATGCTGGACCTGATCCACCGCATTTATGAGGCTGACGAGTCCTTCCGCAGTCTGGACTTTATGGTGCATACGCGTTTGTGGTTCTCGCAGGTGGTACTGCAGATCTGCATCGGCACCGTGGTCCCGATTCTGATGCTGGGACTGGTGCAGGTGACGAAGGTTGCTGCTGAGACGCGGAAGAAGATCTATGCGATATCGGGATCGCTGGCGCTGGTTGGGATCTTTGCAATGCGCTGGAACGTCGTGATCGGCGGTCAGCTGTTCTCGAAGAGCTTTCTGGGGTACACGACGTACAAGATGGAACTGGCGACACGCGAGGGGCTGCTGATGGCCATCGCACTGACCATTCTGCCGCTGGTGATCCTGGCCGTGCTGATGCAGATTTTTCCGCCCTGGCCGGAGCCGACGGAGGTACGGGAACCTGTCGCTGCGGCAGCAGGAGATTAGTCCGGAGACAGGATAGAGAATTTCTCCTCGAGCAACATGCGGTCGTGTCATGTGCACGGCCGCATTCTTTTGCTGCTGGGCTGCGTAATGCCGCGCTAAGACGCGTCCGGAGCAACCCTTGTTTCGGCTGAACGCCCTAAATCTTCAGGGGCACGGCAGCCAGATTCCACGAGGGAAAATCGATGACGCGAAAAGTTATGCGGAACTTTGGGCTGTGCGCATTGCTGATTGCAGCAGCAACGCCGGCGAGTATGGCGTTCGGTCAGGCGCCCAGCGTGGCGGATAAGGAATTTGTCCGTAAATCAATCGAAACGAACAATGCGGAAATTGCTGCGGGACATCTGGCGCTTGCTCAGGCCGGAGCGAACGACGTGAAGCAGTTTGGGCAGACGCTGATTCACGATCACACCTTGCTGAATAACCAGATGAAGCCTCTGGCGCAGCAACTGGACGTCGTGGTTGCGCCGGGGCAGGTGGATCCCAAAGACCAGGCGCTCGCCAATCAGCTGAAGGATCTTCGCGGCGAGCAGTTTGATCAGGAGTTCATTGCGGCGATGGTCCAGGGGCACAATCAGGCCGTGCAGGATACGCAGACGGAAGCTTCGAACGGGCAGGATCCTAAGGTGAAGGCCGCTGCGGGCAAGGGGCTTCCTGTAATCCAAAAGCATCTGCAGACCGCGCAGAAACTGGCGCAGAAGTACAAGGTACAGACCGGCAAGCAGTAGGGCGGCGGCTGTTCTGCGTTTGTTGCGGAGGCGTTGGTCAGGCGTGTTCTTCCTGGGCAGGAGCGAGTTTCGCCGCCTGCAGGTGGCGGTTGAGCTTCCAGCGGCAGAGGGCATAGGTCGTCAGCCCCGCGATCGCGGGCGCGATGAAGAAGAGTATGCGCAGGAGAATCCTGATATCGACGACGGAAGTATCGGTAGCGATGGCGATGACGTCATCGCCGCCCGCAAACAGCAACACAAGCATCATCATGATGAGGCTCGATCCGAGCGCGGTGTTGAAGGGTTGCTGCCAGGGAAGGCGCAGCACGTGGTGCTCGCGAAAATCGAAGAAGATGAGCTTGTCGATCCACGGCCAGGAATAGAGGAAGAGAAAGATCAGTCCGGGAAAGAGGATGGCAGGGAAGAAGAGTTCGGGAACGAGCCAGTGTCCGAGGCGAAGATTGATGCCGGGGAAGAGTCGCATGGCTCCCTCGACCCAGCCGAGGTACCAATCGGGCTGTGCGCCGGGCAGGATGGCGGCGGGGTCGTTTGGGCCGTAGACCCAAATGGGGTCGATCTGCACGAGCGCTCCCAGTCCCGCAAGCGTTCCAAAGACGAGGAAGAACAGTCCCAGCGACTTGAGCGTGTAGGAAGGCCAGAGTCGCGAGCCGACAATGGTTGTGTCGGTGCGTTTGGGGCCGGGATAGTTCGTGTGCATCTGCCGCCAGATAATGGCGAGATGCGCGCCGACCAGGAGCGTGATGAGAGCGGGTACGAGAAAGATGTGCAGGGCGTAGAAGCGCGGGATGATTGTGTCCGCCGGTGGCGCGGCGCCGAAGAAAAGAAATGCGAGCCACGGACCAATGATGGGGATCGACAGGACGATGGCGTAGCCCACGCGCAGGCCGGCGCCGGAGAGGAGGTCGTCGCAGATGGAGTAACCGAAGAATCCGTTGGCGAGGGCGAGGACAAGGAGCGTGAGGCCGATGAGCCAGTTGATTTCGCGCGGGCGCCGATACGCGGCGGTGAAGAAGATGCGCGACAGGTGGGCGAGAATCGCTGCGACGAACACGTTGGCGGCCCAGTGGTGGATCTGACGGATCAGGAGCCCGGCGGGAACGTCGAAGCTGATATGGAGAACGGAACGATAAGCCTCGGACATGTGCCGGCCGTCGAGAGGACGATACGAGCCGTGATAGATCACATGGCCGCTGCCGCCCTTGAAGAACATGGCCAGGAAGGTCCCCGTGATGACGAGAACAACAAAAGAGTAAAGAGCGATCTCACCGAGCATGAAGGACCAGTGGTCCGGGAAGACATGATCTACGGCACGGCGGACGAGTTTCGCGAGGCGGAGCCGGGTATCGAGCCAGCGGGGAGGGACCTGGGTCACGGCATCCCCCAGAAGCCAGGGCCTGGTGGTTCGCTGAAGCCGTCGGCGGCGCGGAGGATTCCGGCGGTGTCGGCGTACAGCGGGAGCTGCGGCAGAGGCCGCGCTGCCGGGCCGGAGGTGGGCTGCGCGCCGCGGAGGACATCGAACGTGGACTGGTGGCAGGGACACATCAGCAGATGTGCGGTTCGCTCGTACATTCCGACTGGGCAGCCCGCGTGGGTACAGAGCCGCGAGAAGGCGAGGTAACCGGATGGAGCCCAGTGGCTGCGTGCAGCGGGAAGCTGCAGCAAATCTTCGTGCACGCGGACCAGCACCGTTTGAGCCTTTTCAGTTCCGATGGCGTTTTCAGGGAAGACCAGCATCATGTCGCCGGGCTGGAGGGCATTCGTGGTGACGGGCTTGCCTTCTGGCGTCATCAGCGGCTGGCCGCGCTTCCACACGGTGGTGTACAGCGCATCGTTGGGTGACGAACCGAAGGACCGCAGAACGGAAACGACCATGGTTGCCATCACGCCGAGGCCAGCTGCCGCCATCCACTTCAGCAGACTGCGCCGCTGGATATCCTGATAGCCGCGATTGAATTCTTCGTGTACAGCGATTTGCTGAGGAGCGGGTGGCTTAAGGTGCTCGCGGGGCTCGACGGCCTGCTTATGGATGGTGAGGAGATGCGACCAGACGACGAGGGTGGCGCCGCATCCGGCGAGGAACAGAGCGAGGGTGCCGCCGAGCAGTTCGTTGCTGCCGCCAGTCCAGTAGAGGAACAGAAAGCCAATTCCCGCGGCGAGCGCGCCGGCGAAGAGCAGGGTCACGAGTGCGGTGGCCCATTGGGCACGCTGTTCAACGTTAACGCCGTGTTCAGAGTCGATGTTGCGGTCTTCGTCGCGGGCGGGTACTTCCGGCGACCTTTGCAGGGCTTCTGCTTCGGCTGCCTTTGCCATTAGCCAGCTGAACAACGTGGAGGTGGAGACCTGGAAGGCTCTCCATGCCAAGCGCAATGTTCCGAGGACCAGCTTCTCGCCGGGGTGCTGGTCCGGTTGCGGAGAACGGCTGCAGCCACACGGATCGGATTTCGGCGGAGTGGATTCGGGACGTTCGTTCATGCCTGTGAACCTGTTGGCTAGACGGCCTCGGCTGTACTCGACGGGTGGAAGGTAGTCCTTCGAGCATGCTGGGTTGTTGCTGGCGTTTGTTCACGGCTCGCATGCCCCGAGGCATCGGCCGGAGGAGCAGGGGAAATGTTCAGGTCGGGCCTGTCCGGCAGAACTTGTTTGGCAGATCAGCTTTGAGTGACACGCGTTTTTGGATGCGACCCGAACGCCCGGTTCTGTACGCGTAAGTTAATCATTTGCGCTTGCCATATCAAGGTAGTTTTTGGGCAAAGGCCCGATGCTGCCGACCAGTCGAACAAGACAGGAGGATGCATCTATGGCTACGCCGCAACGACAGTTTCCGAACGAACCTCCACGTCGGGAGCCGGAACGCGTCGAGAGGCGCACTGCAACGCCGCCAGCGCGCAGCGGTGGCCGGAGCCTGTTCTGGATCTGGATTGTGCTCTTCATCGCCGCCATCATCTGGTTTGCAGGGTGGGGGTTTGGAGGCTACGGCGGCTGGTGGTGGGGCCGCACGCACGGGCCTACAATCACACAGCCGACCAACCGCGGCACGGGTGCAGGGGGCA
>DASSKX010000801.1:0-5319 GCA_035689925.1 Acidobacteriaceae bacterium | reverse complement strand
CATCCCCGCTCCTGCGCACAAACGCGAAGACATCCGGATCATTATTGTTGATGCTCACCTGCTCGCCGCTACGCAGCGCGCTCTCTGACTTCCGCAGCCGCAGCAGCCGCTTGTAGCAGTTCAGAATCGACTCCGGATCCTTGCCCTCCGCCTCCACGTTGTATTGCTTCGAACTGGGCGGAACCTTCAGCCACGGCGTTCCCGTCGTGAACCCCGCATGCGCCGTGTCGTCCCACTGCATCGGCGTCCTCTCGCCGTCGCGGCCCTTCTCCTTCGGCCAGCCCAGACGCCCAATCGGATCGTGAACATCCTCGATCCGTGTCGGATCTGTCGTTCTCATGCCCAGCTCTTCGCCGTAGTACATCTGCGGAGTGCCGCGCGTCGTCAGCTCCAGCACCGCCATCAGCTTCGCGATCTGGTCATTGTGTTTGCCGTCCCCGTAGCGATCCCACTGCCGCGGCTGGTCATGATTCGAGAAGAAATACTCCGGCTGTCCATGCGCCGAATTGTTCTCGACTTCGTTGAACAGCCGCCGAAACTGCGCAGCATTCAGCTCGTTCACGTCGGCGATCTGGAAGTCCATCGGCAACTGCACCTCGTCGCCGCTGCCATACATCTTCGTCAGCGCAGCGACATTCGGCTCGTCCGCTTCGGTCACCAGTACCGGATCCCCCGGATACTTATCCACCACCCGGCGCACTTCCTTCAGCACGTCATGCACCTCGGGCAAATCGTCCGTGTACAGATGCCGGATATTGCGATCGCCGTACACATTCATTCCTGGCAAATAAGGATCGTCCCGCATCTGCGGATCTTCGAACAGCCGCGAGACAGCATCGATGCGGAAGCCCGCCACGCCCTTCTGCATCCAGAAATCCAGCACGCCATCCATCGCCTGGTGCACTGCAGGATTGCGCCAGTTCAGATCCGGCTGCTGCACGTAGAAGTAGTGGTAGTAGTACTGCCGCGTCTTCTCGTCCCATTGCCACGCCGAGTGCCCGAACCACGATTGCCAGTTATTCGGCGGCGCGCCCTGGCTCGTCGCCGTCTCGCCCTTGCCGTCGCGCCAGATGTACCAGTCGCGCTTCGGATTACTCCTCGACGACCGCGATTCCTTAAACCAGGGATGCTGATCCGAAGTGTGATTGATCACGTAGTCCATCAGCACGCGGATCCCGCGCTTCTTCGCCTCCGCGACCAGCGTGTTGAAATCCGCCATGCTCCCGTACTTTGAATCGATGGCCGTGTAGTCGGCGATGTCGTACCCGTTGTCCACGCCCGGCGACGGATAAATCGGTGTAATCCAGATCGCGTCGATGCCGAGGTCCTTCAGATAATCGAGCCGTGACGTGATCCCCTTCAAATCGCCGACGCCGTCTCCGTTCGAGTCCTGGAAACTCTGCGGATAAATCTCGTAAATCACAGCATGCCGCCACCACGGGTCGGAGTCGTTATCGGAAGACGGCCCCGCAGCGCGCAGCAGAGGCGCAGAAAGAGCAACGCTCGCGGCCACTGCCGCGGCAACTACGATCCGTTTCATTGCGTGGTTCCTCAGAACAGCCGCCGCAGCACTGCCGCGCGCCCAACGTCCCTCGCTGCTCGCCATCGGCAACGAAGCCGCAGTCAGACTAATACACATCATGCTCCGGCGGCTCCAGACTCAACGCGCTCAGCGATCCGGCTGCGCCACCTTCGCCCCCGGCGCCTGCTGCGCCTCCGCATGGAACTTCCGGTAGTCGTTGTCGGTCACATGCACGTTCGCCCGCAGCCCGACCACCAGAAACGCCCGCGCATTCAGAAACACATCCGCACTCGTCGGCAGCCACAGCTCGTTATTCACCAGCTTCTGGTCGAAGACCAGATTGCTTCCCTTGCTCAGCGACACCATGCCCAAACCAACGTGCAGATTGTCGTCGAGCCGCGCCACCAGCCGCCGCACCTGCCGGTCCTGCTCGTCGATCCACACTGTGCCCGACATCCGCCGCGCCGCCTCTTCCGCAATCCCATGCGCCTTCGCATGCGGATCGCCGGTGAAGTCGAACGCAATCGTCGGCCGATTGTCCAGCGTCACCCGCCGCGGCGCCGACACCTTCACCACCGCCAGAATGCGGCTGACGCTGATCACCACTTCGCCATTCGGAGCCTGCCCCGGAGGCGTCTTCTGCGCCTTCTCCACATACTTCGCGACCCGCTCCTGCTCCTTGCGCTGCTGGTCCGCGTCGAGTTCCTTCCCATTCTTCTTGATCTGCCGCCGCACCTCGTGCGTGTTGACGTAGAAGATCTCGTATTCCTCGGTCTCGGTCTTCTTCACGCTGCCGTCCTTATTCAGCCGGTCGATCACGTCCGTCTCGTGGAACGTGTAGTTCTCCTGGACGGATTCCAGCTGCCTCTGATGCTCGCGTACCTGGTTCATCAGCGTGGGCACATCGGGAATCGCCTGCGCGCCCGCAGCGATCGGCGCGAGCAGCAGCGTGCAGATCGCGCTCTTTGCGCGAAAAAGCAACGTTGTCGCGGGTTTCGCGATCATAGCGAAGGCTGTCCCGCAAGGAACGACGTCGGCATGCTTCGATTGCTCGTGAAGTGGCTGCTCCATGCAGCGGCACTCCTCATCACGGCGAACCTGGTCCCCGGGTTCCGGATTCGCAGTTTCGGCGCCGCGCTCATCGCCGTGCTCGTCATCGGCTTTCTCAATGCCACCCTCGGCGCCCTGCTCAAGCTTTTGACTCTGCCACTGGGCATTTTGACACTGGGCCTGTTCTTCCTTGTTATCAACGCCATCATGCTCGAGGTCGCGGGCAGCATCACCCCCGGCTTTCGTGTGCTCAGTTTCGGCGCGGCGCTGATCGGCGCGCTCGTCCTGGCCATCCTGCACGTGCTCCTTCGCCTGCTCCTCGATAAGGACAAAGACAGATGACCGTCCGCTACAATCTAAGCATGCCCCCCGACAATGCCTCGCGCCGCCGGCAGAGGACGCCGCCTCCTGGCGAAACCGGCCAGGAAGCGCTCTATCTGCGCTCCCTCAGCGAGCGCCAGGTGCAGGTGCACGTGAAGCTGCGCGATGGCGAAACCGTCAGCGGCTGGATCGAGTACTTCGACGACCGCATGATCCGCCTCACCCGCGAGGGCAAGCCGAACCTGTTCATCTACAAGAACCAGATCCGCACCATCACCGAACATGGCCGCGACCACCGCCGCCGGCCGCGCCGCGACGACGCGCCGGTCCCTCCTGCTGAGGAAGGGCAGTGAGCCAGCGCATTCCGTCCAATCTGAACTGGGCAGCGGCAGGCGCGGAAATCGCACTCGAAGCCGGAGCACTGCTGCGCAGCTTCTTCGAGCGCGGCGTCGCGACCGAATACAAAGGCGACGTCGACCTGGTCACCGAAGCCGACCGCGCTTCCGAAAAGCTCATCGTCGAGCGCATCACCGCGCGCTTCCCCAGCCAAGGCATCTTCGGCGAAGAAGGCTCACGCCACGGCCTCGAATCCGAGTACCGCTGGTACGTCGATCCGCTGGACGGCACCACGAACTTCGCCCATTCGTTCCCGGTCTTCTGCGTCTCCATGGGTCTGGAGCATCGCCCGCCCGGCCTGCCCGCCGATGCCGACGGCGAACTCATCGCCGGAGTCATCTACGATCCCACCCGCGATGAACTCTTCGCCGCCCAGAAAGGCGAGGGCGCCTGGATGAATGGCCGCAGCATCCAGGCCTCCCGCACCGAGCACCTGGCCGAAGCGCTGCTCGCCACCGGCTTTCCCAGCCGCAAGCGCCACTCGAGTCCCAACGTCCACTTCTACCAGGAATTCACCCTGCGCTCCCACGGGGTTCGCCGCGCCGGATCGGCCGCCCTCGACCTCGCCTATACCGCCTGCGGACGCATCGACGGTTTCTGGGAATTCAACCTGAACCCCTGGGACACCGCCGCCGGAGCCTTGCTGGTCATGGAAGCCGGCGGCGTCATCACCAGCTTCGACGGCTCGCCCTTTCGGCTCAACAGCCGCGAAGTCCTGGCGACCAATGCCCATCTCAACGAAGAACTTGTCCGCCTCTTCAAGGACATGTTCGCCGGCCGCGACCTCACCCCGATTCCCACGCCCGCCGAGTACGCCGCAACACGCGCGCAACGCCAGAGCTGAAACGCCGCATTCCGAAAGTTCCGAAAGTTATCGCATCGCGCCGCCCTGCTTGTTCCAGCGCGAAAATCCCCTGCTAGAATGAACGGTTGTCGGAACAATCGGGCTGAGGGAGTAAGGCAGCAGACCAGTTCCAGCTGGTTCGCGAAGCCTTCGTCCTGAGGACTGCGATTGACCTAAACTTACTCTCACTCCCGAAGAGGAATTTCATGGCTTACGTGATTGCGGAACCCTGCATCGGCACCAAGGACACGGCTTGCGTCGATGCCTGCCCGGTGGACTGCATCCATCCGAAGAAAGACGAAGCGAAGCACCCGGAAACCGATCAGCTCTTCATCGATCCCGTCGAGTGCATCGACTGCGGCGCCTGCGTGCCGGTCTGCCCGGTCTCGGCCATCTACGCCGCCGACGATCTGCCGGAAAAATGGCAGAGCTTTGCCGCGAAGAACGCCGGCTTCTACGGCCGCTAACCCTCGCCTTCCCCGCCGATCCGCTGCGGACGCGCCACCCTGCGCGTCCGTTTGCATTTGCGCCGCCCCGCTCCCGCCCGGAGCAACCCCGCTTGCCCTCCCCGCGTCTGAAGGGTATTGTTCTCTGTCCCCGGAAGCCTCTCCTCTATGACTCTGACTGCGCCGAAACGTCCGAACAGCAGACCAGCAGGAGCCCCACCCCATGAAAGAACCGGCATGGAAAGGTTTGTACTCATGAGTTCGGGTCCCACGCAGCCCCGGCCTGCCACCCAACATCTGCGCCGCAACCCTCCCATCGCGGGAGAAGAAGAAGCCATTGAGAAAGCGCGCAATGGCGACGCCAGGGCCTTCGAAACGCTCTATGCCATGCACAAGCGGCGTGTCTACTCGCTGTGCCTGCGCATGCTCGGCAACGTCGCCGAAGCCGAGGACCTCACCCAGGAAGCCTTCCTGCAGCTCTATCGCAAGATCGGCACCTTCCGCGGCGATTCCGCATTTTCCACCTGGCTGCATCGGCTGGCCGTCAACGTCGTGTTGATGCACCTGCGCCGCAAAGGCCTCCCCCAAGTTTCCCTCGAGGAAACCCTGGAGCCCTCGCAGGACGACGGTCCTCGCAAGGACATCGGCGCCCGCGACCTCACCCTCTCCGGCTCCATCGATCGTGTCACTCTGGAGCGCGCCATCGAGAACCTTCCCCCTGGCTACCGCCTCGTTTTTGT
>DASSKX010000800.1:0-8509 GCA_035689925.1 Acidobacteriaceae bacterium | reverse complement strand
GTTCAGCGAGTCGAAGATGGTCTCGACCAGGAGCAGATCGCTGCCGCCGGCCATCAGGGCGCGGACCTGTTGCGCGTACGCGGTTTTCACCTGGTCGAAGGTGACGACGCGAAAGCCAGGATCGTCCGCATCGGGCGAGTTCGAGAGCGAGACGGTCAGCGGGCCGATCGCTCCAGCGACGAAGCGCTGCCGTCCCGTCGCGTTCGCAATACGGTCGGCCCATTCACGGCACTGGCGCGCAGACTGTTCGTTGATGCGCCATGCGAGATCGCCGAGGAACGGATCGTCGACGATGTTCTGATAGAACTCCGGCGTCTTGCGGCCACCATGCTCGCGCGGATCGTCGACGAAAAATTCGCTCTGCGCGATGGTCGTTGCGCCGAAGGTATTCGTCTCGATGATGTCCGCGCCGGCCTCGAGGAAGCGGCGGTGGATGTCGCCGATCATCTGCGGCTGGGTGAGCGTAAACAGGTCGCCATTGTTCAGCAGGTCTTTCTTCGCGTCCCGGAACAATTCGCCGCGAATATCGGCTTCCTTCATCCCGTAGGTGCGGATGGTCGTGCCCATCGCGCCGTCGATGATGGCGATGCGCTGATCGAGAATCTTCCGGAGAGGATGCTGGGGAAACTCATTCATGGGGCTGTTTCCATCGTAGCGAACGAAGGGAGAAAGCTGAAACTCGGCCTCGGGGAATGGCGCGAAACACGGAGTAGAACGACGGAATTGGCCCCAGAATGGGGCACCGTGTGACCCGGGGCACAGACAGGCGGCAGAGAGAACTGCCAAAATCTGAGCGTCGGATCCTCCCCGCCCTCAGAGCCCACCTGCGGAGGTTAACTATGACCGATACAATTTTGGTCACCTGGGCTACTCGCTATGGCGCAACTCAGGAAGTGGCAGAAACCGTGGCAGCGACCCTGCGCCAGGGCGGTTTGGCTGTGGAAGCACGGCCCATGCGCGACGTCGAAACCGTTGAGCCCTACAGCGCGGTCGTTCTTGGCTGCGCGTTGTATATGGGACGCATTCATCGAGAGGCCCGCCGCTTTCTTGCCGTACATCCGTCTTCGCTGAGCACGCGTCCGGCAGCGATGTTCGTGCTCGGGCCCATTCACTCCGACGAAAAGGAGTGGCAGGGTGCCAGGACGCAGGTGACGAAAGAGCTGTCACGATTTCCGTGGTTGAACCCGGTGGCACTGGAAGTGTTTGGCGGCCGCTGGGATGCATCGAAGATGGGCTTCCCGTTCGGATGGCTGCCGGGCGTTCGACGCATGCCGGTCAGCGATGCCAGGGACTGGGAGGCAATTCGCAAATGGGCCGAGAGCCTGGTGCCGATGCTGCGCGGTGCACCTGTAGGCGCCTAAGGACCAGGTGCGAAACGTGCGGTTACTTCACTGAATCGGCGCCCGCGGCGATCTGACCCGGCATGCCGACGGCGGGGACGAGCATGTCTTCTTTACGCATCACCAGATTCGTCGCGTTCAGGCTGGCCAATTCGAATCCGTGCCCGTGGGTGATGGCATCGGTCGGGCAGGCTTCGACGCAGTAGCCGCAGAAAATGCAGCGGTTGTAGTCGATGTTGTAGACCTTCGCGTAGCGCTCGCTGCTGGAGATGCGGTTCTCCGCCGTGTTGTCGGCGGCTTCGATGTAGATGCAGTTGGAGGGGCAGGCCGCCGCGCAGAGGAAGCATGCGACGCACTTCTCCATGCCGTTCTCGTCGCGCTGCAGCACGTGCGCACCGCGGAAACGCTCCTGGAAGACGGCTCCGCGCAGGGGTCCGGGACCGTCCGGATAGTTCTCCACCTCAGTGGGCTGGAACATTTCGCGGAAGGTGATGCTCATTCCCTTGGCGATGGCGGCCACGTTGCGCGGTATCGACATGCTTTTAGTATACGGAAGCCGCCGCAGCCCAAGCGAGTCGTTCACGTCTCATCGACGGTGCACCGGATCGCGCCGTCGATACGACACGCGACTCACCAAATGCTATAATCTTACTGCGTCTTACCGGAGGTGGCTGATGCCCGTGACCAGGATTTCATCGAAAGGGCAGGTTGTGCTTCCGCAATCCGTTCGGGCAAAGCGGAAATGGACTACCGGGACCGAACTCATCGTGGAAGAAACGAAGGAGGGTGTCCTCTTGCGCGCAGCCAAGCCGTTCCCCCCGACGACGTTCGAGGAGGTTGCCGGGATTCTTCAGTACAAAGGCAAACCGAAGACGCTGGAAGAGATGGACGCCGCGATTGCAAAGGGCGTAAAGGAACGTCATGCTCGCGGTCGATACTAATGTTGTCGTTCGCTATCTCGCGCGCGACGATGCGCGGCAGACCGCGCAGGCCGATGAGCTGTTCCGTTCGCAGCAGTTACTCATCCTGAAAACAGTGCTTTTGGAAACCGAGTGGGTGCTGCGCTACTCGTATGGATTTGATCGTGGACTCATCGGCGCTGCCCTGCGTGGAGTCGCGGGCCTGCCCAATGTCACCATCGAGGATGCCGCAGCCGTGTCGCATGCTCTGGACTGGTTCGATGACGGCATGGGATTTGCCGATGCGCTCCATGTTGCCGGCTCAGCGGGAGCCGATCAGTTCGTGACCTTCGATCGAAAGTTGTCGACCTTGACCCGCCGACCACCTGTAGTAAAAGTCTTGCTGCTGCACTAACGCGTCCGGAGCACCTTTACCCGTGCTATGCTCGTGACACCGAGCGATGCGCCCCACCTGTCACATCACGAACGGGTTCAGCCGCAGGAACTGGAATGGTTCCTTCGTGCGCGCCATGGCTCCGCGCCGCTTTCTCCGCGTTCTCCCTACCCGGACGCGACCTAGCCTCTTCGGCAGCGACTAGTTCCCTGCACTGACGGCGCCCGAGCAGCAAATCAGATTCAATCCGGTTTCTCCAGCAGGCGCCGTGCAGACTCTCTCAGCCAGCACGAAGAACGCATTTCTGCCAACCCGCAAGGAGAGACATATGACGGTATCGAAGCAGATTCTTCAGCAGTACGGCCCGAAGCTGGTGACGCCGCTGCCCGGGCCGAAGGCGCGCGCCGTGGTCGCAGCCGACGACCGGCTGATTTCGCCCAGCTACACACGGTCCTACCCGATGGTGGCGAAGCGCGGACGCGGTGTTCGCGTTGAGGATGTGGACGGCAACGAGTTCCTGGACTTCGCGTCGGGCATCGCCGTGGTTTCGACCGGCCACTGTCACCCGGAGGTCGTCTCGGCGATCCAGAAGCAGGCCGGCGAGCTGATTCACATGTCAGGCACGGATTTCTACTACGAATCGCTGGTCACGTTGTCGGAGCGCCTCTCGAGTATTGCTCCGATGCCTGGGCCGCACCGCTTCTATTACGGCAACTCCGGCGCGGAGGCGATTGAGTGCGCGCTGAAGATCGCGCGCTACCACACCGGCCGCCAGAACATCATCGCGTTCCTCGGAGCCTTCCACGGCCGCACGATGGGAGCGCTGTCCCTCACGGCATCGAAGCCGCAACAGCGGCGGCGGTTTGCGCCGCTGGTGCCGGGCGTGACGCACGTGCGCTATCCCTACACCTACCGCGGCTGCACGGCCGGGCCGCAGCAGGAGGAAGAGTTCGCGCTCGGGTGCGCGCGCTACATCGAAGAGAAGCTCTTCCGGACCGTGCTGCCTCCCGAGGAGGTGGCCGCGATCTTCATCGAGCCGATTCAGGGGGAAGGCGGCTACGTCGTCGCGCCGACCATTTTCATGCAGGAACTCCGCCGGATCTGCGACAAATACGGCATTTTGCTGGTCGCCGACGAGGTGCAGTCCGGTGCAGGACGCACGGGCAAGTGGTGGGCCATCGAGCATACCGGCGTCGAACCGGACATCGTCTGCATGGCCAAGGGAATCGCGTCGGGGATGCCGCTGGGCGTTTGCATGACGCGCGCGGAGGTCATGGACTGGAAGCCCGGCTCGCATGCGTCGACCTTCGGCGGAAATCCGGTTTGCATCGCAGCAGCATTGGCCACGCTGGACATTCTCGAGCGCGAGGGCATGGCGAACGCGGCGAAGCAGGGCGAGGCGATGCTCACGCGCCTGCGCGGGTGGGTAACGAAGCACCCCATCCTCGGCGAGGTTCGGGGACGCGGCCTGATGATCGGCCTCGAAATCGTGAAGAGCCAGGAAAGCCGGGAGCCGGCGCCAGCGGTTCGCGACCGCATCGTCGATCTGGCGTTCGAGCGCGGACTGCTGATCCTGGGCTGCGGGGAAAACTCGATGCGCCTGGCCCCCCCGCTCATTCTGAACGAGCACGAGGCGGCCATCGCGCTGGATATCCTGGAGGAGTGCTTCACGCTGGCGGAAGAGGAGCTGGCGAAACCAGAACTGGCCGGAGCGGCTCAGTAAGCCGAGCGCGTCTGCTCACCGGTGGCTGTCGCGCCCCGGTGGGCGGCGCGCCATACGGCGGAAGAAGAGTCCGGCGGCCAGGAACACCGCCGCGATCGCGGCATTCGTCACGCCGATTCGCAGGTTGCCGTGATGCATGGCGAGCGCCGCATTCAGGAACCAAACCGCTGCGCCCACGTACCAGATCCAGTTGAAGTTGCGACCCACTTTACCTTGGGATGCGCGGCACGCGGCAGGCGCATCCTGCCTCCCGTCCATACTACGGCGGTCACGCGATTTCGTGCAGACGAGCCCTATCCACAGGGCTCCGGCCGCGGCTCTCCCAGCCCTGCGCTCCGTGTGCTAACATCCATCCTTCTGCGGACGCAGGCCTGAAAACCTGCGTTTGCCGGGGAACCTCGCCCATGCGTCAGGAGGAGCCTCCGGCACGCACCTGGCGCGCGCCGGAACACATCCCGCCTCAGCCGCGACGCCTTCCACGACGCCCTCCCGAGATTCCTGTGCCGCACGTCACAGGCTGCCCAGCTGCCGCTGATTTCTACTTACCTGTTTCAAAACACAAGCCGTTTCCGGCTGCTCTGCGGAGCAGCTGCACCCATTTTCTTTCGACCATCACGCAACAAGGAGCCTTTCGATGAAGAGCTATCCAGGAAGTGAGATTCGCAACGTGGCTGTAGTGGGGCATGCGCACAGCGGAAAGACCAGCCTCGTCGCCGCTCTGCTGCATGCCGCCAAGATGACTCCGCAACAAGGCCGCGTGGAAGACGGCTCCGCCGTGACCGCCTACGACGAGGAAGATGTGGCACGTGGCACAACGATGCAGAATGCTGTCGCCTTCGCCGAGTGGAACGGCGTGAAGGTGAACTTTATCGATACTCCCGGTTTTCATATGTTCGCGCATGAAGCGCGCTGCGCCCTTCTGCCGGTCGAGGCGGCCATGGTGACGGTGCACGCCGTCAATGGCATCGAGCCGATCACCGAGCGCGTGTGGAAGTACGCTGACGAATTTAATCTGCCGCGCATGATCGTCATCAATCAGATGGATCACCCGCGCGCCGGCGAATCCTTTGAGACCACGCTCTCCGCGCTGAGTGATCGCTTCGGCCGCCAGTGCATCCCGGTGCAGTTGCCCATCACCAGCGACAAGGGTTTTGAAGGCGTGATCGACCTGGTGACGATGGAGGCCTTCTTCTACACGCCTGCGGGCGATGGGCACGGCAAGATTGGCGAGGTTCCGAAGAACCTGGCAGACGCGGCGCAGAAGGCGCATGAAACGCTGGTGGAACTGGTCGCCGAAGGCAAAGACGAGTTGATGGAGGAGTTTTTCCGCGAGGGGACGATTCCCGAACAGCATCTGATCACCGCACTGCATGAGGCGATTCGCGAAGACCGCATCTTCCCGGTGCTCTACACCAGCGCCCTGATGAACATCGGGACCGATCATCTGCTGGATTTCCTGAAGGTGTACGCGCCCGCTCCAACCGAGCGTGAACCTGTCGCCGCCCGCGCCGTGCTGACCGCCGTCGCAGCCGGAGGAAACGGCGAGGCGAAGGGCGATTCGGGCGGCGAAGCGAGCCCGGAGATCGTCATGCGCAAGGTGGATGACGCGGAGCCGCTGTCGCTCTACGTCTTCAAGACGATGACCGACCCATTTGCGGGACGCATCAGCTTCTTCAAGGTCTTCTCCGGCTGCCTGCGCAACGACGCCACGGCGCAGAACTATTCGCGCCGCACGGCCGAGAAGTTCTCGCACCTGTCGATCATGCAGGGCCGCACGGCGGTGCAGGTGAGCGAACTGCATGCGGGCGATCTGGGCGCGGTCGCCAAGCTGAAGGAGACCCTGACCGGCGATACGCTGGGCGACAAGTCGCACGAAATCTTCTACGAGCCCGTTGCTCTGCCGGAACCGGCGATGACGTGGGCGATCGAGCCGAAATCGCGCGCGGACGAGGACAAGCTCGCCCCGGCGGTCCACAAGCTGATGGAAGAGGACCTGATGGTGCGCTTCTTCCGCGACGGCCAGACGAACGAGTTCCTGATCGCGGCCGCCGGGCAGCCGCATATTGAATCGCTGGTCAACAAGCTGAAAAAGCGCTACCACACCGAGGTGACGCTGAAGGCGCCGCGCGTGCCTTACCGTGAGACGATTCGCGGGCGGGCTGATGCGCAGGGGCGCCACAAAAAGCAAACCGGCGGACACGGCCAGTACGGCGACTGCAAGATCAAGATGGAGCCGCTGCCGCGCGGTGGTGGCTTTGAATTCGTCAACGACATCTTCGGAGGCGCAATTCCCCGGAACTTCATCCCCGCGGTGGAAAAGGGTATCCAGGAATCGGCGGCTCGCGGTTACCTGGCCGGTTATCCGGTGGTCGACTTCAAAGTCATCCTCTACGACGGCAGCTACCACGACGTCGACTCGAACGAGCTTTCGTTCAAAATGGCTGGACGGCTGGCCTTCCGCAAGTGCATGGAACAAGCCAAGCCCACGCTGCTGGAGCCGATTATGAAGGTCGACATCGAGGCGCCGCAGGAGTTCGCCGGCGCGCTGATGGGCGATCTGAACCAGCGGCGCGGCCGCGTCCAGGGCATGGACAGCCAGGGAGTGACGACCACGGTTCACGCCGAAGTGCCCATGGCGGAGATGCTGACCTATGGACAGACGCTGACGGCTCTGACCCAGGGACGCGGCAGCTATCACATGGAGATGGATCACTACGACGTGGTCCCGCAGGTGATCGCGGACAAGATCGTCGCGAATGCGAAGAAGCCGGCCGGAGAGGAAGAAGAGGAATAGCTCCTCCTCAATCGCAAAGAAAAAGGCCCGCCGGGATGGCGGGCCTTTTTCCTGCTCCTGCGCGACTATCCGGCGATCGCCGCCGCACCCACGCGAAAGAGAATCGTGAGGACCCACCAGCCGACCACGGCGCCGGCTGCCTTACCGCGCGAAATCCTGCCCGTAATGGCGCAGCCAATCGTCAGCAGTACCACCATCCAGATGGTGAAGAGATCGAGCGAGGTTGCGAAAGCCATCAGCGCCTTCGGCAGATCCGGCGACAGATAGTACCCGATGTTCGTTCCCACATAGTTGTTCAGGTTGAACGAATCAGGATCGACGCCGGCATAGATTGCGACAATCCCCAGCAGTGCCTTGATCGAGAGCGGCAACCCTCCGTACATCAGCACCGCGAACATTTGACCGAATTTCGCGCGACCGCCAAATCCAAAGTTCACTGTGCCGAGCAGGACAGCCGCCATGATCAGCACGAACAGAAGCGCCAGAGCGGGGCTGGCCCAGAATCCAATTTTGGTGAAAGTCGCGCCCATCTGCTTCGCGCGCGCGAGCTGGTCCGGTTGCAGCTGCTCCATCCGGTGCATCTGGGTTGCGTTCTGGTGGAGCATGTTGTCGTAGACCTTGTCCCAGCCGATCTTCTGCTGGATCGCCATGGCAAGCCCCAGAGATACAACCGCTCCGATGAGCCACGGCAGCCACCAGCTCGAGCTGCGGAGAATGTCGGTGAACGTCTTCGATGGAGCGATAAACGTGTCGACCACACGTTCTGCCTGGCTGAGCGGCTTCGTCGATGCTTCAGGCTGGATAACAACTTCCGCCATAAGATGCCTCCCTCACGGATAGCTTCATTAACTTGGGGGTTGGCGGAATTTTACTCCCGACCTGAAAAAACGCGAATGAAATTCGAGACTCGCCGGACATTTGCCTGCCGGGGGTACTGTGCATCGTCGGAGGACGCGGGTTTCCAGTTACTTTCCGGGAAAGATCTTGCCAGGAATCCGATTCGCTACTTCTTGGGAGAGATTGGGTTCAGCTAGTCTGAAAGGGCTCGCCACGATTCTTCGCGGTCCTCGAACCATGCGTATTCGGATCCCCGCTGCACTTGCGCTCGTGCTGGCGCTTGCTCTGCCTTCATTCGCTTCAACGGTTCGTCGAGGCCCGTCGCGTACCTCGCATCACCATCATTCGGTTCGTCATCATTCCGTCTATCATTCCTACCGCCATTCTTCCGCTGCGCGTCGTCACCATGGCTCCAGGAGATCCAGTCGTCGTGCTGCGCTCGAAACTGAGACGCCGAACCGGGAGTCGAACGTGCCGACACTCCAGCCAGCGCGCTTCGTGCCGCCGATGCGCGGGTCCCGG
>DASSKX010000799.1:0-3629 GCA_035689925.1 Acidobacteriaceae bacterium | reverse complement strand
CATGTCTTCCCGCAGCTTGTAACGCCAGCCGTTCATGGCTCTGTCGCCGTCTTCCGGGCTCATCTCATAGGCGTCCTGCGTAAACGTCAGCACCGTCCACTCCGGGAAATCGGTCAGGTGCCAGGCCAGCCGGCCCAGTTCCATCGATTTCTGGTGCGGCTTCCACATCAGCTTGTCATCCGGAACGAGCTCCAGAAATTTCCTGGTATTCCCAAATTCCTCATCGAATTCGCGGAGCCATTTCTCATCGAGCGCCATGGAATCACCTCCGTCGCGCCGGAGTATACCCCGCCAATCCGTGAGGGAAACCGCCAGCGCAACAGAAAGCTTTCATCGCATCACTCGCCCGTGGGTGCCCACATTTGCGTGTCTCTCGGAGGCGTGGGAATTAGTGCCGCTCCCCCACACCAATCGTGAACCGCATCCCCGTCGTGAAATTCAACGGCAGCGATGGATAGCCAATCGGCCCGATGTGCTGATTGCTCGTCAGGTTGTTGATCTGCGTCGTCACCGCCGCCCACGGCTTCACCTGATAGCTGGCGCCCAGGTCGACCTTCGTGTAACCGTAGTCGAGGTTCCGGTTCGGCAGCAACAACGTGTTGCCGAAGTTCACGTCGTCGCCGCCCAGGAAAGTCGAATCATCGCTGCGGCTCGCAAACGCCGTGTTCAGCACGCCCGTCCACTTCGTGCCTGTGTAGATCACGCTGGCAAAGCCTGTGTGCGGAGGCCGCCGGAACGGCCGCGCTCCCACCAGCGGCGAATAGTTCCCGATGGGAATTCCAGGATAGTTCGGATTCGTGCTCGGCCCCACTGCATCGGACGAAAACGACCTCTGCACACGGGCATCAAGATACGTGTACCCGCCGCGCACAAAGACGTTCTTTCCCAGCCCGTATTCCACCTCCGACTCGACCCCCTGCGCCTTGTAGGCCAGCGAGTTCAGATCCAGCGCAAACGCAAAGTTGTTATTGAGGAAGCCGAGCAGGTCCTGCTGCTGGCTCGCCGTCAGATTCGGCAGGAGCGTGGGCACCAGCGAGGCCGGCACCGCTTCAATCTGATTCCCGTACTCGCTGTGGAAGTACCGCGCGCGCAGCATCACCCTCTCGCTGAACAGGCTCTGCTCCACCCCGCCGTCGTAGGTCCGCGCCTGCTGTGCGCCGATGGGCCGAATCCCATACTGCGCCGCCGCAGCCTGCCCGCCATTCTCGACCAGGAAGTTGTAAAGCGACCCGAACTGCTCGTCGATCGTGGGTTCCTGATAGCCGCGGGCGAAGTTGAATTCGAGCTTCGTTCCGTGCAGCACACCCTGTCCCGGCCGCACCAGGTAATACGAGGCTCCGATGTGCGGCGTCCCGACCGTGCCGAAGAGCGCGTTCTTCTCCACGTTCCCGGCCGCCGTGTAGAACAGCCGGTTCTTGAACTGGCCGCCGATCTCGGCCTGGTAGTCGTAGTTCGCCCGCTCCATCGCCCGGTGAAATGCATAAACGGGCTCGCTCTCGAGGCCGCGCTCGTCCTCATACCGGAACCCGCCGGTCACCGCCAGATGTGGGCCATGCACATAATTCATCTGCGCAAACAGATCGTCGCGGTTGGAAGCGAGCGCCAGCTGATACGGGTACACCGCTCCGAACACCGGTCCGAAGTTCATCAGCGCCTGCCCGCTCGCCACGGTTCCGTTGGCGCCCTTCACCGTCACGTCATTGCCGTAGTAGTTCCCGTCGATCGGATTCCCTGCCGGATACCACTGCTGGCTCTCCTCGCGCTTGCGCACCAGCCCATACCGCACGCTGGTCTTCCAGTTATCCCGGAACTGGTGCGCGATGGTTCCTGTTGCGTAGGTGTCCTGATCCTTCTGCTGGCCGTCGTTGGAGAGGCCGTAGAATGCGTACCCGGTCTGCGCTGCCGGCAGTCCGCTCGCAGCGGCCGTATGCCGTATGGTCCCACGAATCTCCGTCTTCGCGGACCAGTTCCAGCCCAGGTTCGCGACGGTGGTGTTGTTGTGATACGCATCCATTGGAATCGAGTTCCGCGTCTGCAGGCTGGAGAAGCCGCCGTAATAATCCAGCTTCCGCTTCATCCCGCCCAGTTGCACCTCGTTCCGATACGTCCCGAAGTTTCCTGCCCCACCCGAATACAACAACGACGGAAACTGGGTGCTTCCTCGCGGAGTCGTCAGCGCCACGACTCCGGCCGCTGCATCCGACCCGTACAGCACGGTGTTCGGACCGCGATACACCTCGACGCTCTCGAGGCCCGTCGTCGCCACGTTGCCGAAATCGAATCGTCCGCCGACATCCTCGATGGGCACGCCGTCCATCACGACGCGGTTCGCCGTCGAATTGCCGCCGCGGATGAACAGCGACGTCACGCCCCCCTCTTCGCCCTGTTGCACGACGTTGACGCCAGGAATCTGGCGCAGCGCATCGACGACCGTCAGCCGGTTCTCCAGCTGGGTTGCGCCGATCCCGCTCACTGACCCGCTGGTCTGCGCCTGGGGTTGCGGCTGGCCCGTTGCCGTCACCACCACGGACTGCCGCACCCACTCCGGCTCCAGCACGACGTCCTGCTGCACGTCGTCCAGCTTTTCCCCGAAGAAGCTCTTCGTCTGCAGTTGGCGGAAAGAGCGTCCCGACGCCAGCACGTAAAAGCGTCCGGACTCGGCGCTCGTCAGCGTATAACCGCCGTCGTAGCCGGTCTGGCCGGCCACGATGACCTTCCCATCATGAACGAGCGCCACCGTGGCGTTCGCGATAGGCGCGCCCAGCGGATCGGTTACTGTGCCATGGACGCTGACGGCGCGCGCGGCAGCGGCGCAGGTCAGCAGCGATGCAAGAGCGAGAATGCGGCGCAGGGGCCGCTCGAAAATTGTCATAAGCCCTCCGTCCCCCTCGGGACGCGGTTGCGAGAGCACCTGAGGACCGGTCTCCTGACTTGCGCGCCCTACACCGGCCGCCTTCCCGGAACCTTCCGGTCCCAGTGGCACTTCGGCCGGCTTCTTCCTGCATCGCATACGTACCGGACGCAGGAACACGCGCTTACAGTTGCGGGGCAGTGGCGGACTTTCACCGCCTTCCCGAACATCCCAGTGCGGTTGATGTGTTGCGGACGACCGGCGGAAGCAATCTCCGCCGGTCTCCGCCCAAAATCCGGAAAAAGGACCCGGAAAGCTCGTTATATCGGCTCAGTTCTTTCAAGTCAAAATGACTGTCGTGCGGGCGGCATGCTCTAATTACTAGTTGTATATTGACACCGCCGTTAATCCCCTTCACTCTCCCGCGCAGAATCAACGGCTTACTGGATTGACCCACTTTTTTCGCAGCCTTTATTTGACCCCACCCCCAATCTCCCCTAGAATCGATTCATGGTCATGTGCCACTTTCCGGCGGTCTGCTGCGCTTGTTGTTGTGCGCCGCGCCGGACTTGTGGGTGAGTCTTCGACCTTAAGCCGCACCCCCATAAGCCCGCGTTAAGCCTCCTCGCTGACGCGGGTTTTGCTTTTTCAGCACACATTCTGAAGCCGAAACGGAGAAGCCATGGCGGAGATAGCCGCACCCAAAGAGTCCCGAGCACAGAAAGCGGAGCGCCTGAAGCGCGAGCTGAACCCCTGGCATGCCCTCGACGAGATCCGC
>DASSKX010000798.1:0-3118 GCA_035689925.1 Acidobacteriaceae bacterium | reverse complement strand
AGACGGCCAGAATCACCCCTTGCCAGGCATGCTTGTGCCGCTCTCCTACGCACTTTGTCTTCACGAGATGTTCCGGCACTCCGATCAGATTACTGCCAGTTGCGCGACGGGAGGGCTGCGCCTGCTGACCGATATCAGCGGCGACGCTGTCGGCTTCCCGGCCGAAGGGGTGGTGATGAAGTTGATGCAGACGCACTTTCTCGGTGCGTTTCCGATCACGGTCGACGGGGATTCGCCTCAGCAACAGGTCCGGGGCACAAATTTTGTTGACAAGGGCCCAACGCCTACTGGAAGCCCGACGTATCCGCTGGACGTTCTCGCGGCGTTCTCTGGGGACCGAAAGAGATTTCTGCTGTCCGTTGTGAACCCCACTGAGGAAAGACACAGCCTGGCTCCAACGATGAGGGGAGTCAGACTACGCGGGCGAGGCACACTGTACCAAATCGCGCCGCCAGATGTGAATTCCGCCAACGAAGCGGGCAAGGAACCCGTGGTCAAAATTGTTGGGACGGAGCAGGCTGAATTTCCAGAGATTGTGCAGTGCCCGGCGGTCAGCGTGAGCCTGTACGAGTTTGAAGTGGAGAGCACGTAAGCAGAGCCACACGGAAATGCCGGTATTGCAGGCGTCGCTTCGGAGGCCGCGAAATGCATCGTCGTGATTTTGTTAAGTACGTTGGCGCAACAGCGGTTGCCGCAGCACTGACGAAGCCGCGTATCGCCCTGGCTGCGCTGCCGAAGATGAAGGTCACCCGGATACGCGCCTATGCGCCTCCTAAGTCGTTCTTTTCGGTGAATCAGATCTTCAATCAAAGCTATAACGTGGTCACTGTCGAAACCGATGCAGGCATCACTGGGATCGGCGAAGGCGGTTCAAAGGATCTGCTGGCGCCCTGCGCCAGTCGGGTGATCGGGCGCGATCCTCAGGAGATCGAACATCTCTGGCAGGATATGAATCGCGCCTACTTCTATCCAGCCGGCCGCGAGCGGACCGATGCGATTGGCGCCGTGGATCTGGCGCTGTGGGACATCCGAGGTAAGGCACTCGGCGTACCGGTTCACGAACTTCTTGGGGGCAAGGTCCGCAATTTCTGCGAGTGCTACAACACCGCAGGCATCATTCCGGGTATCACCCGCGATACGCCGATTAAGGAGCGGGCGCGGCTGACGATCGAGGCGGGCTACCGCCTGTTTCGCTTTGACGCTCTTTCCGTGCCTGTCAACACAGTGTATGACGTGCGCGAACGTGTTACTGCCATGCCTGACATATGCGCGCAGGTGCGCGAAGGCGTGGGCAAGAACGGAGACTGGGCCATTGACTTTCATCAGCGCTTCGACCTGTCGGATGCAATTCGGGGCTGCAATTTGATTCAGGATCTCGCCCCGTTTTTTGTCGAAGATCCCGTGCGGACAGAAGCGTTTCAGCAGGACCTTCCCATCCTGCGCCGGAAGGTCAACATACCGATTGCTGCCGGTGAGGAGTGGGGAAACCGCTGGGAATTCAACTCACTGGTCGAGAATCACGACATCGACTTTCTGCGAGCTACGCTGCCCAACGTTGGAGGAATCACCGAGATGGTGAAGATAGCGGCCATCTGCGAGACCCACTTCGTCGGCATGGTTCCGCATTTCACCGGACCGATCGCGACTGCCGCCCTGGTCAACACCCTGAGCACGTTTTCCGGGCCGGTGGTGATGGAGTACAACTACCAGGGACGCGAGTTGCCGCACTTACCGGTATGCCTTGATTTCAAAGAGGGGAAATTGTATCCGAACGACCGACCCGGTCTGGGTGTGGAAGTGGATTTCAAACAACTCACGCCGATCGCGGAGTTCACCGAGCCGGACTTTCAGCGCGGCCAACTCTATTATCGGCGGGACGGCTCAATCACGAACTGGTGAATGACGGTGATCACGATGAGATATAGGGAGAGAAATCCGTCAGATCGCGCTCTCAGCATCTGTGCCAGGTGCAGGTCGAACGATACCGACACGCTCGGCAGAATCACGGGAGAAATGAGAGCGCCCGGTCCGCTGGCGGATCCCGGAGCGAAAACCAAGTGGCACCTGGATCCGCCAGCGGAGATGTAGATTGCAAAACGCCCGGCACCCGCTCTGGGCTGCCGGACGCTCCTACGGTTGCCCCTGCTTCGATTCCTTCGTGATCGCGTCCGCCGCGTTGCCGGCCACGACCCAGTTTGCTGATCCAGCGACGACAGCTTCGTCCTCGAACCAGAGGAATCCGAAGTCGTCGATACACTCCGGAAAATCCGGCTTGATGATGACGTATCCGGGAATCACGGCGCCCGGAATGTAGGAATTGTCGGCTCGGTTGTTGCTGTAGGTCTTCGTCTTCGAGACCGTACCGACGCCAGCTACATACGAAGTGCTGGATACGGGGTGCGTGCCGAGGATGTAATTGACCGCGTGCAGCGTGTATTCGGGGCCCACAATATCCGGAAAAGTCTTGTGCAGGAAATACATCCGGACCGCCATATCCACCACCGCGCCCGATCCGCCCCAGGTCCCCAGGCTCGGAGGTACCCCGAATGGAGTGGCCTCCAACTGCTTGTCGAGGCCAGCCACATACGTCTTCACAGCTTCGCGCATTTGATCCTTCGCGCTCGCGTCCAGATAGGGCAAGGCCCGCACGGCCGTCCAGCCGCGAAAACCCATTTGCTCCGGCGTGATCATCTGCGGGAACAGCTCCTTCAGACGGGACTTGTACGGGTCGGCGCCATGTGTGGCAATCGTCAATTCCAGAGCCGCAGACCAATCCATGCCCACGTTGAAAGCGCCACGGTTGAAGCCGGCCGGAGGCCCGGGTTGCGCGTTCGTCGTTGCGCTCGTCGTCCCCGAAGTTGTTGGAGCGCCCGAGCTGCCGCGCCCGTTGCGACCGGCCTGGGCGCCTGTGACCGCTCCCTGCGCTGCAGCCAGCACGCCACCTGCCGGAGCCCCGCCTCCGAACCCACCGCGCCCCTGATTCGGCGTCGGGTGAGCCTTCTCGTCGTTCCAGGCTTTGATTGCCGTGTCGAGGCAGTCTTTCGCTAATGCGTCATCCCAACCCCTCAGCACATCCGACGCCGCAGCCAGCGCCGCAATGGCGTTCCACTGGAAGAAA
>DASSKX010000797.1:0-3025 GCA_035689925.1 Acidobacteriaceae bacterium | reverse complement strand
CGCGAGGCCGGTATTCCCGTTATTGCCGACCTGGATGAGACGTATCCGGGCGTTGACGATCTGATCGCCAATGTCGACTACCTGATCGTGAGCCGGGATTTTCCCTCGCGCCTGACGCGCGAGCGCAATCTGGAGCAGGCTCTGCGCAAGATCAAGAACCGCTACGGCTGCAAGCTGGCTGCCGCAACACTCGGAGCGGACGGCGTGATCGCCTGGGATGGCGAAGACTTCCACCTGAATCCGGCTTACCACGTCCCTGTCACGGACACCACCGGCGCTGGCGACGTCTTCCATGCGGGATTTATCTACGGACTGCTCCAGGAGTGGCCGCTCGTGCAGCAACTCGATTTCGCGTGCGCCGCAGCCGCGCTCAACTGCACCTGCTCTGGCGCCCGTGGCGGAATCAAGAACGTCGAGGCGATCGAACAGCTGATGGCGAACACGCCCCACTACGACATCGCGAACGCGGCGGACTGATTTCGCTATCATTGGGAGCATGCCCCGAAATCCCTCCTCAAGCACTCCGTTACTGCGCATGGCGCGCATCATCCTCTTCACCGCGCAGATTGACGAGATGTCGCGCTTCTACGGCGAGGTCCTCGGACTCAAGCAGGTAAACGAGGAGAAAGGCTGGCGCGAGTTCGCCGCCGGCGCGGTGACCATTGGTCTTCACTCCGGCCCGCCATCGCCCGGTCGCAAAGGCCCGAAGATCGCGTTCTATGCTGACGATGTTGCCGCCATGCGCGAATCGCTCGTCGCGCGGGGGGCGAAATTCGGAAAGGTTCGCGAGGGAGAAGTCTTCTGCCTGTGCGACGGCAAAGATCCTGATGGAAATCCTATCCAGCTATCGAGCCGCTGAACTCAACTCTCGGTTTCCAATCCTGCTTCGCCCGGAAGCTCCGGAACCAGCGCCCTACGCGTGCGCAGCTTGTAGAACGTCACGGCTACGAGATTGCTTATGAGCAGCGTGCCGACGATCTTGACCGCATACGAGAGCGGATTCACCACGCTCACGAATGGATACGCCGAGATCGTGAGGCTGAACAGGGTCGCCCCCAAGCCGACCACGGAGGTCCACTTCAACCATCGTGGCAGCGTCCTTCGCAACCCCGCTGCGCCGACCAGCGGAATGGCGAACATCACCAGGTAGGCGACCTCGTAGTGCGTCAGGCTGGCGTTTGACAGAACCTGGAATGCCTCCTGCGCGTGTACGCCCGCGGTCGCCAGCAACACCATGACGATGAGCAACGCAGAGGTGCACAGGATGGAGTTCACCGGCGTCTTCCAGCGCTTATGCAGCCGCGTGAACCACGCCGGAATCATGTCGTTCCAACCGACAGCGAGCGGCAGCCGGCTGACGCCAGTCATGAGGTACGACACCGCGCCCAGCAGCCGCATCTCGAGGAGCAGAATGGCGACCATGGCGAACAGATTGCCGATGCCCTTATTCCCCAGCGCTATCCGCAGCGTCTGCGGAATGGGGGCGATGAAGTTGATCTGATCTCGCGGGACGAACGCTACGACCGTGCCGGTTCCGAGGATGAACATGAGGCAGATGATCGGAGAGGCGATCCACACCGACTTCGTAATGGTCCGCTCCGGGCTTTTGCTTTCGCCTGCGAGGATGGCGATGTACTCCAGGCCGCACAGCGCGCCGAACATCATCTGCCCGAAGAGCGCCATGGTGCGCAGGTCGTGGGGCGGAATCTCGAACGATAGCGGCGTCCAATGCACCGGGACGTGCCGCATCACTGCCCACGGTCCAAGCCCGATGAGCCCGACAAAGACCAGCATGATGGCCACGCCGCCCGCATTGTGAATCCACTTGCCGATCTCGAGACCTCGGATTTCTGCCGCCGTCAGCAGCAGGATCAGCGCTGTCACAATCGCGATGGAGACGAGGCGATTGTCCGGAAGCCACGCTGCTCTCGGCCCGATCAGGTAGGCCATCTCCGAAGGGATCCCATACAGGATGGAAGCTGTGACCGCGATGCCATAGAACCAGAGGTTCCACGCTGTCAGAAACCCGCCAAGATTTCCAAACGCCCTTTGCGCCCAGACGTAGAGCCCGCCCTCCAGAGGCATGGCACGGTTGAGCGCGATTACCGAGCCTGCCATGGGCAGGTAGAACACCACCATCGCGCCGAGCCACAAGAGCGTCTGTGCGCGACCCAACCCGGCTGCGACACCAACCCACATGGTGCCCACGACGCAGAGGATCTGGGACAATACGAGGTCGCGCAGGCCTAATTGGCGTCGCAGTTGATGCTCAGGATTGGGCGTGGACTCGAGCCGAGCCATGGTTCACGCATCTTCGCACGTTGGCGCCACCGGAGTCTTCAAGGAAATCGGCAGCGCTTGATGGCGATGAACGAGTTGCGCGATGTATTCGCGATTGTCAAAAGCAGCGGCAGCCCCTTAGTATTCTCGCCTGTAATCGTTTTCACTCGAGGGAGTCACACCAATGCATCTTCGCTTTTCCTCGCTGTTGCTTGCCTCTCTTTCCCTAGCCGCCCTGCTCGCCGCCTCACCCGCGGCGAAAGCACAGCAGGTTGCTCAGACGCCCCCCATGGGGTGGAACAGCTGGAACTACTTCGCCGGCAAGGTCACCGACAAGGATATCCGCGACTCCGCCGATCAGATCGTTGCCAGCGGCATGAAGGACGCCGGCTACATTTACGTCAACATCGACGACACCTGGGAAGGCCAGCGTGACGCGAACGGCGTGCTGCACACCAACTCCAAGTTTCCCGACATGAAGGCGCTCGCCGACTACGTCCACTCCAAAGGGCTGAAACTCGGCATCTACTCCTCGCCGGGACCGAAAACCTGCGCCAACTACGAAGGCTCGCTCGGCCACGAGGAGCAGGACGCGAAGATGTACGCCGAGTGGGGCATCGATTACCTGAAGTACGACCTGTGCAGCTTCATTCCTGCAGTGATGCAGAAGCAGGCGCCGAACGATCAGGCGGCGCAGATGCGGCTGATGCACGCAGCCTACGACAAGATGTCGAAGGCGCTGAAG
>DASSKX010000796.1:0-5096 GCA_035689925.1 Acidobacteriaceae bacterium | reverse complement strand
GGGCGCGGATTGACCGTAAGAGTGCCGTCCGTTGGCGTGATCGTGTAGTTCGGGTTGGAACCCAGGCTTACGTTGATCGGGTAATTCCCGACTCCGGAGAACTGGCTTGCTGTGGTGGCCAGTGTGTATTTCAGCGTGTCTCCGTTCACGGCGCCCGTTACCTTGGCGGTCAGTGTTGGATTGGCATCGCCATACGTCTTGCCCAGACTGTCGGCGATCACCGCGGCTGCAGCCGGATTAATAGTGAGCGTGCCGTTCGCGTAGCTGATGGTGTAATTGCTCAGACCCGTGCCGACGGCACTGCTGGGCACGATGTCATACGGCGAGCCGACCACAGTCGCCGTCACTGCCGCGCCGCTGCTGGTCAGCGTCACGCTCGTGACGGTGTCCGAGTTCAACAGCCCGCTGCTGGTGAATTCCGTCCCGGCAAAGCTGAGGCTTTGGCCGTACGTCTTTGAGGCCGGTTTGGCGGTGATGGTCAGCGACGCCGCGTTCACGGTTAGGCCCTTCGCTGCCGTGTTCTGCGTGATCTGGTAATTCGAGGCAGATCCCGTCGTGAAGTTGTAGCTGGCCACCGTGATGTCGTAACTCCCCACGGCGGCTGTCGCCGCTGCTCCTGTGCTGCCATAGGTTACGGTGACGGCGTCGCTTCCCACCAGGCCTGTCGTCGTTCCGCTAAACGCGGTAAACGTCTGACCGTATGTTTTGCTCTTGCTGCCATCGGGCGTGATTGTCAGCGCGGCCGGGGCCACTGTCAGTGAGAAGCTTTGGGTGGCACCGCTGCCGACACCATTGGTGGCGCTAATGGTGAAGTTGGACGTACCGGCGGCCGTGGGTGTTCCAGAAATGGTTGCCGTGCCGTTTCCCTTATCTGTGAACGTCGCCCAACTCGGAAACGCGCCGCTCACCTTCAGGCCTGGAGTGGGCACGCCAGTTGCCGTTACGGTGAAGGTCGTCCCCCCGACACCATACGTGAAAGCATTGGTGCTCGCGGCACTGGTGATCTGCGGCGCCGTACCGGTAAACGTGACGTTCACTGTCCCGGAGTTATTGCCGCCGGTTGCAACGGTGCAGGTCGTGGACCCGTTGCTGCAGCCTGTGAGCGTCCATCCCTTTACGGTCGAACTCCAGTTCGAGGGCGCAGAGGCAGTGAACACGACCGAGCTGCCGTTCGCGATCACATTGTTAAAGTTGCAGCCGTTTCCGGATGCAGTCGTGCCGTTCCATGAGCAGGTGTCAGAATTCAGATTGTTGGACACGCTGCCGGGAGTGCTCCCGGAAAACGCGAGCGTCACATTATCGAAGCTCTGACTATCCGAAAACACCGTCTGCGCCTGGCGTCCCGAAACGGAGCCGGTGGCCGTCAGAAAGAATCCGGTATTGAGATCGAAATTGTCCGGGGCAAACTGGCTGTTCGAGAAGGTTCCGTCCGGCTGCACCAGCGCCGTCACATCGGCGGGCGCGTCGTAATACGGAAATTCCTGCAGGTGCAGAGTCACCGTCTCGCCGGGCTGGAAGCCGCCGCCCGTGATGGACACAGGAGTGCCCGGAGGATAATCGAGCGCATCGGTCTTCACCCACGCAAAGCCGAAGTACTCCGAACTGGAGAGGCTCTTGCCAGCCGCGTCCACACCGCCGGCAACCAGCAGCAGGCCGTCGTTGACGCTCGTGGCCGATCCGTTGGAAAGCGTAACGCCCGTGGCATAGGCGCGCGGCGAACTCATCGCATTCGGAATGGCGCTCAGCGTCGCTGTCTCGTTTTGCGACAGGTACACCGGCATGTACAGCTCCGCCGATGCGATCGCCGTGCCATTGGAACTCCCGCCGACTAGCAGCGTGCCGCCATTGTGCGGCAGCAAAATCGCCACATGGCTGCTGCGCGGAGTTGTCAGAGAGAGATTGCTCAGGGTGAAGGCGGCGGGCTGCGGTGAGGCGATGGGGTCGAACGTTTCGGCTGAGGCCAGGTCCTGCGTGCCATCATTGCCGCCGGCTACGAAAACCTGCCCGTCCAGCTGGGTCGTCGCGGTCAGGCTCATGCGGGCGACGTTCAGCGCCGGCCCTGCCCGAACCTGCTGCGCCGAGGGATCGTAGATATCCGTGCTCGCAAGGGCGCGGGGCGTCCCGATTGTCGCGGGAGGCTGCGCAGGAACTGTCGTGCCATCCCAGCCACCCACGATGAGAACGCGGCCGTCTTCCAGCAGCGCTGCAGCGTGCTTCGCGCGCGGCAGAGACAGCGTTGCGGAAACCATCGTGAAGGAGCCGCCCGGTCCCGCCGCAGCGTTGAAGACTTCCATGGTGCTCAGCACCTGGCTGCCGCTCACGCCGCCGGCGACGAGCACCGTGCCGTCATGCAGCAGCGTTGCCGTCTGGCCGGAGCGCGCCTGCACCAGCGGGCCCGTCGTTGTCCACGGATTTGCCTGCCCGGCATTCACAGAAGGGTCGAAGATCTCAGCTGTGCCAATGGGATTGCCGCTGACGTCCACGCCGCCGGCAACCAGGACTCGGCCATCCTGCAGCACCGTTGCAGTGTGTTGCGAGCGCGCCATGTTCATCGGAGGTCCGGCGGTGACATTGCCCGCCGTGTCGACGATGTCGACGCTGGCGACGGAGCTTGCGCCATTATTGCCGCCGGTAATCAGCAGCCGGCCATCCTGGAGCAGGACCGCGGCGGCCCCGGAGCGGGGCGACGTCAGCGACTGTGCGGGCGACCAGGTGTTTGTGGCGACGGTCGGAAACGCGGCGTGAACAAGGAAGGGGAAGACCAGCAACAACACGGCGGATGCATAGCCGAAAACTCTGCGCATGAAACTCTCCTGCAACACCTATTGGCAGGAAGACCCAGGGTTCTCGGTGATTGCAGGGGAGTATTCGGGCCGAATTACGTGGGTTGTCTTCCTGTCTGTTGCAGAACAATAGGCGGCATCCATGCAAATCCCTATACAACTTTCGTTGCACGAAGATGTTAGTAACATGCATGTAATCAATAACTTAGAACTATGGACACCGGCACTTGAAGTACCTTTGAACCCGCTGCAAGTTACCGGCGTAAGTTCAGTCCCCAGTCTTCATGCTCACGAACCATGCTCGGAACCGGCATCACAAAGGCTCTCACGCGTAGCAGGATGCTCCAGGATTTTCGACGCTTCTGTCGTGGGATTTGGACGCTGCCCATACAAGCACCCACGAAATCTTGGGTGGAAGCGTGTCGGTGCTGCCATTTCTGCACGAGCACGCGGCCTTTGCCGGAGTGCTTCGCCCCAAAGCAAGGCACCGCAATTGGTCCTTAACGTGCCAGTAATACCAACGGCAGGAGCAAAGGAGCACGACCATGATCGCACTGTCGATCATTCCGGAATGGGAATCGCTTCATCCTGTCGTGAACCACATGGCCGTCGTTTTGCTGCTGATCACGCCGTTGTTCATCGTCATCGGCGCTGCGCTGTCACCGCCGCGCGGCCGATCCTGGTTGCTGGCTGGGCTGTTTCTGCTCGCGCTCGGCACAGGGGTCCTCCTGGTCGCGATTCCGACCGGACATGCCGCGGCCCAGCTTGCTTCTCACGACCCCGATGTGATGGCGGCGCTTGCCGCGCATGAGAGCCTCGCGTTCGAAGCGAGAGGCATCTTTGTCATGCTTCTGATTCTTTACGTGTCGGTCATGCTCGTGCCGCGAGCGATCCACCAGAGCGGACGCCTATTCTCGACAGTGCTGCCGCTGGCTTTTTTGCTGCTTTATGGCGCGGGGGTCATGGTCCTGCTGGACACCGCACATCGCGGCAACTGGGTGGCGCACGAGCTTGGAGTGCATGCGGTGGAGACGCTGGATACAAACCCCGTGCTGGGCACCCAGCGCGCGGGAATGCACTGATGCGCAATCGCCGAAAGATCAATCGCGAACTCTGAGGAAGGGAAGTCAGTATGAAAGACCTCATTCGCCGACCGACTGCGATCGCCATGGTTGCGGCTCTGACGCTGCTGCCGGCGATGCCCCTGAGAGCCGACTCGCCGAAGGACGCGTCCGGCGAGCCACCGCTGCCTCCGTTGCGCGAAACCATCCAGAAGGGCTATCCGGAACTGTTCGATCTGGCGCCGACCCTTCGGGTGGAACCGCGGGAGATTCAGGAACTGCGGCAATCGTTTAAGAGCGGAGAGGATGCGTGCCGCCGCACGTTTCGTAATCATGCCAAGTCCTATGGAAAGCAGATTGAAGACGCACGCAGGAATCTGAAGACCGGTGGAGAGAAGCTGGCCAACGACAAGCGCCACGACCTGCACTGTGCGATTCAGAACCTGGATTTGCTGAAGAGCGAAGCGGAAGTCCTCGCCGGCCAGGCCATCCCAACCGCCTATGACAACCTGAACGCGAAGCTCGATTTGCTGCAGCAGTGGCCGGATCAGTATCGCGCCACGCGGGCCGAGATTGAGAGCGGAGCCTATACCACGCGCCGCTGGGGAGATGTGAAGGACATCGGCTTCCGCGAGATCGCCAGGGGCCAGATGGACGACGTCAAACGCGGCCAGCAGGCGGTCGAAGAAATGCGCCGCCTGGGCCTGCTGCCCCCGGCTCTCGAAAATAAGGCCATCCAGAGCTACGTCGATTCCGTCGCGCAACGGATCGCGCAGAAATCCGATTTGAAGGTGCCGCTGCACCTAACCCTGCTGAATTCGCGCGAGGTCAACGCCTTCGCGCTGCCCGGCGGATATCTCTTCATCGAGCGCGGCCTGCTGGAAGCGGCCGATGATGAAGCCGAACTGGCGGGCGTCATCGCTCACGAAATTGCGCACGATACGGCGCGGCACAGCGCGAAGCTGATGAAGCGGGCGACCATTGCGAGCGTCTTCTATTCGGCGGCGCAGGTGGCCGCGATGATCCTGACTGGGGGCGTAGCCAGCATTGGCATGTATTACGCGCTGCAATATGGCTTTTATGGGCTGGGCATGGTGCTCGATCTGAAGCTGCTCGGTGTCAGCCGCGAGTACGAACTCGAAGCGGACCAGCTTGGCATTCAGTACGCCTGGAACGCCGGCTATGACATGACTGGCTTCAACCGGTTCTTCGACAAGATGGCGAACAAGAAGGGCTACGTGAACGGCGTCAG
>DASSKX010000795.1:0-6443 GCA_035689925.1 Acidobacteriaceae bacterium | reverse complement strand
CCTCGAGCTACGTGCGCATTGAGCACGACTGGAAATCCGGCGATGTGGTGACGGTGGACGCGCCCCTGCCGCTGCACCTCAACACCACGCCTGACGACAAAAATGTGCAGGCAGCCATGTACGGTCCCCTGGTCTTGGCGGCGCTGCTGGGCACCGAAGGACTGAGCACCTCGATGATTTACGGCGGCGAAGGTCCGCGCGGTAACGAGGATGGCTACCCGATGCCGACCATCGACAAGCGGCCGCGCATGCATCGCGAGGCGGACGGCAAGCTCGTCTCCGTGCCCTCTGTCGGGGATGATGGCATCTGGTTCGAGCAGGCGGAAGCTTCGCGGCAATATCCGCTGCAGTTCCACACCAAAGGCCGCGGGCCAACGCATACGCTGGTGCCGTTAAACCAGATCATGGACGAGCGGTACTCCGTCTATCTGCGCACGATTGAGAGCTAAACGCCCCAGGAGGGCGCTGCGGTGAAATTACCAACTGCCGCGCTCTCCGAAGATGTCGATCACCTGGCCAAGACGGGCGCGGCCATTCTCCCAGTTCACCTGGAGCGCGCGCTCCATACGATCCGGATCGCCCGCAAGCAGCGCGGCGATGATCGCATTGTGCTCGTCGATGGAAAGCTGCAGGTTGGCGATGATGGAGCTGGCGTAGAGGCGCCAGTAGCGCTCTACCTGCGGCTCAACTGTGTTGTGTAGGCTGCGCAGGCGCGGACCGGCGGCGGATTCGACAATGAGCCGGTGAAAATTGCGATCGATGTCGAAGATGGCACCCTGCTCGCTGGGGTGGTCCTTGATGTCGGCCAGCCGTTGATTCAGGCGCTTCAGCTGCTCAGCCATTGCGGTGCGTTCTGCTTTTGGCAACTGGGCGGTGATGCGCGCGGCCAGGCCTTCGAGGCGGCCAATGATGGCGTATAGCTCATTGGCGTCCTCTTTGGTAAGCGGGCTGACGATCATTCGCGACTTGTTCGCGGTGCGGTGGACCTGAACGTAGCCTTCCTGCTGCAGCCACTGCAGCGCAGCACGAGCGGGCGTACGGCTCAGGTGCAGCCGCTTCGCCAGCTCACCCTCGACGATCCACGTGCCCGGCGAAAGCTTCCCTTCCACAATCAACTGGCGCACCTGGTGCAGCGCGGTCAGAACGCTGTTTCCGTGCTCGCGCTTCGGCTTCAGATCCCGCGGACGCCTGGTCTTCGTCGCTGTCATGGCTCCCCGTGCCCATCAGAACGTCTGATTGTGGCGGCAATACGTGCCTCTATACTAATGCGACCACCGCCGCGCCCGAATAGCCCGCAACAAATATATCGAGCCGAATTAGTCCGGCGGATTATTGTCATCCTCACCACCCGCTGCCGGCTGTCCGGCCGTATGATCCGGATTCGCAGGCATAGGTGCGATCTTGTGTTCGGCCAAAGCCCGCTCGAATGCCGGCACGTCCCTGGTCACCACGCGTTCGAAATCCGCTTTCCTGGCGGTGAGTTCCTCTTCGAACTGCCGTGCCAGTGCGACTTCCTCGTCAGTGGGCCGGTAGTCTCCGCCTCCCGCGACGTCGCCGGCCCCGGGACCGATCTCCGCCGCCAGCCAGAGCAGGTTGTAGTAGATCTTCCAGGCCGAGATATAGGTCTTGTCATCGCTGGCCGCCAGAGGCTTCGAGACGAGCTGATACTCCACCTGCTGCAAAGCATCGTCGGTCCTGAGCGCCTGATCGTGCAGCGCCACTTCAGCAGGATCGGCGGTCAGCATCTTTTCGGTCACCGCAAGGCGTTCCCGCAACCACTCAATCCGATTCACCATCGCGGAGACCGCATTCACGTCATCGCGAAGGCGCAGTTGCAGCTTCACTGATGCGGTGATGTCCGCTTCGGAGCCGGGGCTGTGCGGATCGATGAGGATCGTTACCGGCTGCCGGAAGCTTTTTCCATCTACTGTGAGTCGCGCCTCGTATTTGCCGGGAGCGGCGACGGGACTGGGCAGGCGCTCCATACCCCAGTGCGTGATCGGGCGCCATTCTTTGCCGCGAAAGCGCGTCTCCTCCCAGATGTGCGGGTCTTCCGGCGGAATCGTGCGCAGCTCGATCTGCTGCGGCGGATCGTAGCGCATGTCCCATGCGAGGCGGTTCACGCCTGCATGTGCGGGTGCGGCAAGCCTGCGGATGCGATGGCCGGCCGCATCGGCGATCTCCAGTTCCACCGCTTTCGCCGGAGCGGACTTCAGATCAAAGGTGAAGAAGACGTGCTCGCCGCGGAGAAAGCGATACGTCGGACGCGGCGCAAAGAAGCGTACCGCCTCGGAATCCTGCCTGGCCGCCATTTGCTCGAGGGGAGAAATGTCATCGAGGATGTAGAAACCCCGGCCATACGTGGAGACGACCAGATCGTGGAAGCGCTTCTGCACCACGGTCCAGGTGACTGGCGCGGGAGGCAGCCCATTCTTCAGCTGCGTCCAGCTTTCACCATCATTGAGGGAGTAATAGAGCGCGTTGCCGGTTCCGGCGAACAGCAGACCGCGGCAGTTCGGATCCTCGGAGACGTTGCGCACGTAGGCAAGCGGGCCTTTCGGCAAGTTGCCGCTGATCTTCGTCCAGGTCTTGCCGAAATCCGTTGTCCTGTAGATGTACGGATCGCGGTTGTCGACGAGATGCAGGTCCACTGAGACATAAGCGGTACCCGCATCGAAGAATGACGGCTGAATGCTGGTGACGGTGCCCCATGCCGGCAATCCGGTGATATTCGCCGTTACGTCGTTCCAGTGCTGGCCGCCATCGCGCGTATACCAGACTTTGCCGTCGTTCGTTCCGGCCCATAGCAATCCCTTTTGCACGGTCGAAGGCGCGAGCGCGAAGACCACCTCGCCGTAAAACTGGCCAAGGTTGTCGGGGATAAGCCCGCCAGAGGAGACGATGCGCGATGGATCCTTGGTCGAGAGGTCGGGACTGATCACACTCCAGGTCTGGCCGCCGTCGCTCGTTTTGAAAACGACCTGGCAGCCGTAGTAGACGGTCTTCGGATCAAAGGGGCCGATGGCCAGCGGCGGCGTCCAGTGGCAGCGATACTTCACCTGATTGGGCGCCGCGTCGAGGGTGTGCATCCATGGGCTGACAGAGCGCGCCTGATGTGTGCGCGCATCCCAGCGAGTCACCTCGTCGCCGTAGCAGGATGCCCAGACGATGTTCGGGTCCGACGGATCGGGCAGGGTGAATCCCGATTCGCAGCCGCCCATGCCGTGATCCCAGCCGACTTCGCGCCCTTCGCCACGCATGGGAATGCTGGGGCCGCGCATCGTCGAGTTGTCCTGCATATTGCCGTAGACGTAGTAGGGAATCTGATCGTCGACCGCGACGTGGTACATCTGCCCGATGGCCAGCGTGACGTTGTGAAAGCCGCGCCCGTCGGTGGTGGTTATTGCGAGCCCGCCGTCGTAGGAGATCGCAAAGCGGCCGGCATCCTTCGGGTCGATCCAGATGTCGTGATTGTCGCCGCCCCACGGCCGAGACTGGAAGGTGAGCGCTCCATCCATGGACACGTGAAAATCACTGTTCGAGACGAGCACCTTATTCTCGTCCGCGGGAGAAACGGCGATGCGGATGTAGTAGCCGGCGCGTCCGATCAGGGTGCGATCCCAGCTCACAACGCGCCAGTCAGCGCCACCATCGTCGGAGCGCCACACCGATCCCTGCTTATCGGTCTCGATCAGCGCATAGACGCGATTCGAATCAGTCGGCGCGACCGCCACATCGACCTTGCCGATGGGTGCATGCGGCAGCCCGTGACCTTCCAAATGCTTCCACGTCGTGCCGCTATCGTGCGAGACCCAGATGCCGCTGCCGGGACCTCCGCTGAATTCGCCCCAGGTGTGCATTTCCACCTGCCACATGCCGGCGAAGAGTGTGCGTGGATTTTCCGGGTCGATGCCGATCCCGGAGCAGCCTGTATCCGGGTTCACAAACAACACTCGCTGCCAGGTCTTGCCGCCGTCTTCGGTGCGATAGACGCCGCGCTCCTGCTGCGGCCCTGTGAGGCGGCCGAGTGCACAGACGTAGACGCGGTTTGCATCCTGCGGATCGATCACCACCCGGCCGATGCGGCCCGTCTCCTCGAGTCCCATGTGCTGCCAGGTCTTGCCCGCGTCCGTGGACTTGTAAACGCCGTCGCCGGTAACGTCGATGTCGCGGATGGCCCAGGCCTCTCCGGTTCCTGCCCAAACCGTGTTCGGATCGGAGGGCGCAACGGCCAGCGCACCGATCGCTGCAACGTCCTCTTTGTCGAAGATGGGGCGCCAGCGATTGCCGCCGTCGACCGACTTCCACACGCCGCCGGAGGCCGCGCCCGCATACCACGTGCTTGGGTCACCGGGGATTCCGGCAACGGCTGCGACCCGGTTTCCCTGAACAGGACCCAGGAATCGGAACGCCAATCCGTCCGGCGAGGGCGCGCCATTTCTCTCCTGCGCGGATGCGGGTGCGATGGCGACCGAAGCACATGCGAGCACGAGCAGGACCCAGACCACGGCCGGTATTCTCAGGCTCATCTTTTCAGGACTCCCGGGCAGTGAACTGTGCAGCGCACGAATTGTACCGGCGTTGTATGTGAGTTTGTGTACATTTCTGTGCTGCGTGCGACTTTGCTGCCGCGCTCAGCTCAATCGCGTTTTGTTCATAACGTCAGCCGTGTTGCTGCACAGCCAGCATCAACGCTCCGAGACAATCCGAAACACGTAAGCGGGTTCTTCCGGCGCGTTTTGTGGCAGAGATACGGATAATCCATTCGCATCCTGCGACCACTCGACGGGCGCATCGCGGCCGAGTAGTTGCACGCTGCGAATCGGGCCGACGAGGTAGGGCGTCGCTTTCATCAGGGAGCGCAACAGCAATTTGCCTGGCGGCCTGCCGAGCGCGATCGCATAGAGATTGCCGCCGTGCGTGGTGTAGCGAACGTCCTGCCACGTGAAATCCTGCCGATCGGTGCCGAGTTTGCCGGTGCCAGGCACCTGCGTCGGTCCTTCGCCATAGACCAGCCACGGTCGGCTTCCATAGATGGCTTCGCCATTGACGCGCAGCCAGTCGCCGAGGCCGAGCAGGACGGTGCGCGCTTCCGGCGGTATCGTTCCGTCCGATTCCGGCCCGACATTCAGAAGCAAATTGCCGTTTTTGCTCACCACGTCGACGAGCTCGCCGATGAGCGATGCCGATGTGCGGTAGGTATCGCCGCGCACGTAGCCCCACGACTTAATACTCACTGAGGTGTCGGTCTGCCATGCCAGCAGGCGCAAGGCGTCCAGCTTTGCCCGCTCGACATCGAGGACGGCCGTGTTCTCCGGCATGGCGTGTTCCTTGTAGGTCAGCACGACTCCTTTGTGCCACTGGGCGGCGCGATCGTAGTAGTAGGCCGCGAACTGCTGGATATACGGCTGGAATGCAGGCTGCCCGATCCACCAGTCGAAGTACATGAAGTCGGGATGGTATTTGTCGACGAGTTCGGTGCTGCGCGCCAGCCAGTCGCGCAGGAATGCCGCGTCTGGAGGCAGCCAGCGCTCCAGGTGGTTCGGATCGGGCTCCTTCTTCGATTCTTCTCCGGGCAGTTGCATCGGCTGCGCCGGTCCGTAGAGGCCGGCGTACCTGGGGTCGCGCACGTCGGAATCGAAGAGCATTCCGTCGTGATACCACCACCAGTGCTCGGCACGGTGCGAGGAGACACCCGCATGCAATCCGCGTACGCGAGCGGCGCGCAGGAGTTCGCCGACAACATCGCGTCGCGGTCCCATTCGGGCGGCGTTCCAGGGATTAAATCGCGAGTCGTACATGGAGAAGCCGTCGCAGTGCTCCGCAACGGGAACAACGTACTTCGCGCCGGCGTGAACGAACAGATCGATCCATTGCGCGGGATCGAAGTTTTCGGCGCGGAACTTCGGGATGAAGTCCTTGTAGCCGAAGCTTGACTCGGGGCCGTATTCGGCGACCTGATGCTGGTAGTCCGGCGAGTCCTGGTCATACATGTTCCGCGAGTACCACTCGTTGCCGAACGCGGGAACTGAATACACGCCCCAGTGAATAAATATGCCGAACTTCGCGTCGCGAAACCATTCGGGGATACGGTAGGCCGCGAGCGAATCCCAATTCGCATGGAAGGGACCCTGGCGGTCCGTCTTTGCCACGAGCGCGACCTGCTGTGCTTCGGAAGCGGGATAGGGCGGCGGCTGCTGGGTCCATCCACCGCGGCACTGGAGGACGGCAGCGAGGACGCCGCCAGCGATCCATCCTCGACCGTGGCTCGTGTTCGCGCGCATGCGGCGCAGGATATCAAACGAGTGCATTCTTCGGCAGACGCGGCTTCGCATCTGCCGACCGCGCAGCTGAGATGCGATCAGCAGGATCGCCGCTGGCCGTGCATTCAGCGAGGCCGCCGCCGCATAAATGGAATATATCTGGCGATAACGAAAACGACT
>DASSKX010000794.1:0-3952 GCA_035689925.1 Acidobacteriaceae bacterium | reverse complement strand
GCCTTCAGCCTAGTTGTTCCTTTCCGTTCCTTCGGTTGTTCCCATTTCGGTTGTGTTGGGGTGCTATGTTGTTAATTTGGAATGGTAGGCACGAGGAGACTCGAACTCCTGACCTCTACCGTGTCAAGGTAGCGCTCTAACCAACTGAGCTACGCGCCTACGGACAGATCGTCCCCTCCATGATACCAGCACCGCGCGGCCCTGTTCACCGATACATCCGATCCGAATCCGCCTGGTGGCATGCCAGATTTCGTCGCCGGAATACAATGGCCGCCATGCTGACCGAGCATCTGCGTCCATCGCTCCGCATCATCTGTTTTTCTTTCGCCGTCATTGCGTGCGCCGCCCGGGCGGGAGCGCAATCGACCATCGTTGACGTGAAAGTCCACTCCGCCGGACTCGAGCACAACCTGCTCGGCGATCCCGCTGACCAGCCTGTCTCGATCGTTCTGCCCGCCGCGTATGCTCAGGACGCGCAGCGTCGCTTCCCCGTTCTCTACTTCCTCCACGGATACTCGGACCCGACACCGCGCCACGCCGCCGCCGAGTTCATGCGCACCTCACTCGACAATCTCATCGCATCCGGATCCGCGCAGCCATTCCTCATCGTGCTGCCCAATGGACTCAACAAATATTTGGGCGCCTTCTATGCCAATTCACCAACCACCGGCAACTGGGATGACTACATCACCCGGGACGTGGTCCAGTACATCGACAGCCATTACCGCACGCTGGCCGATCCCGCGCACCGCGTCATCGCTGGACACTCCATGGGCGGATACGGCGCGCTCACCCTCTCCTTCCGCCACCCTGACGTCTTCGGCTCCGTGTACGCGATGAGCCCCTGCTGTACCGATCTGGTCGCCGACGCCGGTCCCAGCAATCCCGCCTGGAAAATTGTGCCCACGCTCCAATCGCCGGATGAGGTCCCGGCCGCGCTGCAGAAAGGCCAGTTCTTCGTTGCTGCCGACGGCGCGCTGGATGCCGCCCTCGCCCCCGATCCGTCCAGCAGGATCTTCGGCGACCCGCCGTTTCGCCTGGTCGACGGTCAACTACGCACCGACCCTGAGAACTACCGTCGCATCGCGATGAACATGCCCGCGAACATGGTCATCCCGCTTCTGCCCAACATCCTCCAGCTCCGGGCGATTTTCATCGAGTACGGCGCCCAGGAAAACTTCACCCACATCATCGTCGGCGCCCAGGAGCTGTCCGAACGGCTCTCCACTGCCGGCGTCTCCCATACTCTCCAGGTCTTCCAGGGCGACCATATCGACCACCTCAGAGACCGGATCGCACATCACCTTTTGCCATGGACCAGCAAGCAGCTTTCTTTGAATGGTTTGCCACGGAACACTCCAGGGAATCGTTGATCCCCATCCAACGACAAGGCTCTTCCCGAGCCCTGGTGCCGCTTTCGCTGGGGTTGGAGGGTATTTCTCTTGGTAGGTACTTCAAAAGAGGAGGCTTGCTGCGGGTGGCTGAGGGAAACTGCTAAGGACGGGTTGTGCGAAAGCGGCTCTCCATGGTTGAAACCCTGACGGCTGCCTGGAACCGACATCCCGTCGGAAGGTCGTCGTCATGCACCTGTAAATGCAACCGTCCTGCCAAAACCGCCTCGCACCCCCTGTGCATCTCTGTTCCGCAGCAAACAAAGACCTTACGTCCCGGAACGCCTTCACAACCCGATGATTCCCAGCACCCATTGCCTTGTCAGCCTGCGACCACACCCCGCATGGCACTGTGCAAACGGATGCAGAAATTTGCCCCAAGGCAGCCCCTCCAACCCTGATCCGATCAGCAAGCACGCAGGGGTTAACTACCCTGATGCCTTCAGATCATAGTTGAACAAAGTTGAGGAAGTGATTGGTTTGCAAGCGTGATCCGGGAAACACAAGCTCCAGATTCCGCGAACCAAGCGTCCGGTACGCCGCCTCGCCCAGCACCTGTCGAAAATCCGTCGTAATCGCCAGGTCCCGCGCCTGATAGAGCTGCTCCTGCTCCAGCCCGGGCCAGCGACCATACACCTGTCCGCCTCTCACCGGGCCACCCAGGACAAACATCACGTTGGCGTGCCCGTGATCCGTGCCACCTGTCCCATTCTGTCGACACGTCCGTCCAAATTCTGACATCGTCACCAGCACGATGTTCTCAGCCTCTGTGCCCATATCATTCCAGAAGGCGCTTAATCCCAGACTGAACTCCCGCAGCCGCCCAGCGAGCTGCCCCTCAGCCGCCCCTTCGTTCTGGTGGGTATCCCAGCCGCCGATATCCGCAAAGGCCGCTTCGACCCCAAGATCTGCTTTCAGAAGCTGCGCGATCTGTCTGAGACTATTGCCGAACGGCCCATTGGGATACTCCACGCCAGCCGCCGGCACATAGCCCGCCGGATCCGCCGCGCGCAGCATCTTCACGGCCTCAAAAGTCTCCTGCCCTGTTCCATGCAGCACGGAGTCCGTGCTCTGGTCGTACATCGCCGCGAACCCGGCCGCGGCCGTGCTGCTCTGCACCCCAAAGTTCCGAATGTTGTCCAGCGCCACCGCCTGGACGCGCCCATCCAGAGTCCGCGGAATCTGCTCCCCCAGCGCCACCGCCCGAAACGGGGTGTGTTGCCTTTGCGGCCACGCCACGTCCTCAGCCTGCAGCGCCCGGTTCAGCCAGCCGTCGACCGTCGCCTTCAGCCCCGGCGTGCCAGACTCCATGAAGTCCTGCGCGTCGAAATGCGACCGCGTCGGAGCCGGTGACCCCGACGCATGCACCACCGCCAGATGCCGCTGATCCCACAGCGGCTTCAGCGGAGCCATCGCCGGATGCAACCCAAAGAACCCATCCAGATCAATCACCTGGTTTTGCGGAATCGCGATCGTCGGCCGGTACTGGTAGTACGCCGGCTCCCGGTACGGCACCACGACGTTCAGCCCATCGGCGGCGCCGCGCTGAAAGATGATGACCAGCTTTTTGCCCTGCGCCTGCGCCGTCGTTGCCTGCGCCAGAACGCTCCGCGTCAGGAACGTCGGCACCGCCGCCGTGCCGATCACCGCCAGGGCCCCATCCTTCATGAATGCGCGCCGGGTAATCGGCATAGCAAACTCCCTCCGTCCAGGTTTGTCTCTCGTACAGACGGCGCCCTGAACAGGAAGTTGCGGCTCCCGCAGCCCTGACCTGCCGGCCTAAGTCTCCGAGGTCGTCGGATCGATCGTCGTCCGCACCTGCGAGACCCGGCTCGCCGGAAAGCCGCCCATCTGCGCATGGTGCCGGATCTCCTCCTCGTTCGGCGCAATGTAGACGCAGTACACCTTGTCATCCGTCACGTAACTCTGCACCCACTGGATCTGCGGTCCCATCTTTTGCAGAATGCTGCACGATTTCTGAGAAATGGCCTGGAGCTGCTCTGGCGAAAGATTCCCCGCGCCCGGCAGGTCGCGCTCGATGACAAATTTCGGCATGGTGTTCTGGCTCCTCTCCGTCAGGCTGATCATCATGCCGGGTCGGCTCGGCTCAGCGCAAGGGGCAGCCCACAGGAATTTCACGGAGAACAGCGGCGCGCTCCCCCTGCCGCCGCACATCCGCTACACTGTCCCCCGTCCCCATCCTTCTGACCCAGAGGGTTCCATGACGACCGCAGTCCCCATCCGCATCACCCCTCTCCAGCGCAGCGAAGTCCACGAAGCAGACCGCATCATGCGCGTCGCCTTCGGCACCTTTCTCGGACTCCCCGATCCCATGGCTTTCCTCGGCGACCGCAGCTTTATCGCCCCGCGCTTTGCTTCCCCGAACGTGCGCGGCCATGCCGCCCGCCTCGACGGACGCCTCATCGGCACCAACTTCGCCACACGCTGGGGGTCATTCGGATTCCTCGGACCCCTCACCGTCCTGCCCGAGTACTGGGACAAAGGCGTCGCCAGGCAACTGCTCCACGCCACCGAAAAGACCTTCGATCGCTGGGGTCTGA
>DASSKX010000793.1:0-3652 GCA_035689925.1 Acidobacteriaceae bacterium | reverse complement strand
GCCATGCCACTGCGCGCGTTCACCACGTCCAGCGGAGCGACGCTGCCGACCTGAAGCTGCTTTTCGTAATCCTTCTCGAGCGAAGTGGACTGATTGAGGGCGCGCTGCTTCGACTGGACATCCTCGTAGGCGCTGACCAGGCCCCAGTAGATGTCCTCGATCTGATTGATGGTGTAGAGAAGCTGCTGGCGGAAGACGGAGTCGGCGATGCGGCGGTTGTTCCGTGCCTGGACGATGTAGCGTCCGTTAACGCCGGTTCCGAAGCCCTGCAGGAGATGCTGCGTGATCTGGGCGTTGAAGATGGTCGTCAGAGCAGGGCTGTAGGTATTGAACGGGCTGTCCGAGGTCACGCGCGTGTTGTTGTACGTGACCTGCAGGCCGGTTCCGGTGATGAAGCCTTTATTGAAGGTGAAGTTGTACTCGTCGGTATTGGTCGTGAGGAACGGCTTGCCGCCACTGAAGAGCGTGTTGACCTGCGGGCTCTTCTGACGGCCGAGATGAATGGTGCCCTGGACGTTGGGGTCAAGGTTTTCGGGAGCCGGTCCTGCGCCGCTGGTGGAGACGGCGATGCCGCCGACGCCAGTACCGGTGACGCTGCTGCCGCCGGGGCCGCCTCCGGAACCGAGGGCGGATCCGCTGCTGCCGAGGGTGTTGGTCACAAGCGAGGTGCTGGTGCCCTGCGGAGCCTGGCCGGCGCGGGTGCGCAGGATGTCGGTGTCGGCGATGTCGAGGTTCAGGCGCTGAATGGCGATGTCGTAGTTGTTCTGGAGCGCCAGCAGGACGGCTTCGCTGAGGCTGAGATAAATCTTGCCGTTCTTCACCAGATCGTTCAGCTGGAGAGAATTGGCGAAGTTGGGCGCGGGCACGTCGGTCGGCAGATAGGGTCCGATGACATTCGGAAAGTAGCCGCGGGGCTTCGCGTAGTCGTGCTGCGTATCGCGCAGGTAGAGCGGCTGGGTAAAATTCGGGGCCGGCGCGACCGGCAGGCCGTGCGCCTGCGGCGTATTTTGCGGCGGGGGCGCGGGCACCTGGGAGTACGAGGGTGCGGTTCCGGCAAGAAGACACGAGATCGCGGCTGCGGCTCTCAGTTTTTCAAAGGTGCTGCTTGGTTTTTTGGGGGTACTGCGGTCGAACTTCGAAAAGACCATTGCGCCTCTCCACTCCCTGACCAGGACTGCAGGTCATTCCAAAAAAAACACAACTCAAGTCATCCCCTGGCGGGGGTCCCAACGTGCGCGAACATCACGCGCACTCCAGGCTGTGTCACCGCGCTGGCTTGTAAGCTATACGCGCCGTGCAGCGGCCCGGTTCCGTAAACTGATAAGCATCAGGAAAGCTGAGTATATCGCAGCAAATCAACGATCTCCGACGTTACTTCTATGCGACAAATCGCGGGAAAAATTTAAGAATGTCCGGATTCTCGCAGTTATCAGATGAACGAAACTGGAAATTGATTCTTGCTTATGACGGCACAGATTATTTTGGCTGGCAGGTGCAGCCGGATCTGGTGACCGTGCAGGGCGAGTTATCGGACGCCATCGAGCGCGTGACCGGCGAGCGCGTGTTGCCGCAGGGGAGCGGCCGCACGGATGCCGGCGTGCATGCGCGGGGACAGGTGGCGTCGTTTGCGCTGCGCGCGCCGATTCCGCCGGAGAATCTGCTGCGGGCGTTGAACCGCACCTTGCCGGAGTCGATTCGCGTGCTCAGCGCGGGACGGGCGGAGGCGGAGTTTCATGCGCGGCACTCGGTGAAGGCGAAGACGTATGAGTACCGGATTCATCGGGGGGAGATTTGTCCGCCGTGGGAGTCACGATTTGCGTGGGCTTTGCACTGGCCGCTGGATGTCGAGGCGATGAAGGGGGCGGCGGAGCGGGTGGTGGGAACGCATGACTTTACTTCGTTCGCGGCGAACGATCCGGATCTGGCAGCGCGGCGCGCGGAGCACGAGGGGGAGCGCGGCGGATGCGTGCGGACCATCTTTGAGTCTCGATGGCATGAAGAGCGGGACCTGCTGACGTACCGGGTGCGGGGGGACGGGTTCCTGCAGCATATGGTGCGTAATCTGGTGGGGACGTTAGTTGCGGTAGGGCGGGGACAGTGGAAGCCCGAAGACATGGCGCGGATTCTCGAGGCGCGGTCACGTTCGGCAGCGGGGGCTACGGCGCCGGCGCGGGGGCTCTTCCTGGACAGCGTGGAGTACTGAGGGCGGTGCTACGCTAAGGAATTCCATGGCTTCGTCGCCTCCGATTTCCGCAGCCGTAGCCCAGATTGCCGCTGACCGGCGGGTGCATCAGGCCTTCCAGTGGATGCACCTCGAGGAGAAGCGGATTATGCAGTGGCAGCGGGAGTTGGTGAGCATTCCCGCTCCGCCGTTCGGCGAACGTCCGCGGGCCGAGTGGCTGGTGGAGCGCTTTCGGGAACTGGGGCTGACTGATCCGCACATAGATGGCGCGGGGAATGCGATTGCGGTGTGGCGCGGGTCGGGCGGGAATCGGCGGCGGGTTCTTCTGTCGGCGCACATCGATACCGTTTTTCCGGCGGACACGCCGATTGCTCCGACGCTGCACGGCTCGTGCCTGACGGCTCCCGGGGCGTGCGACAACGGAGCGGGCGTGGCGGCGATGCTGGCGCTGGCAGCGGCGATGCGGCAGGCACAGATCGTTCCATTGTGCGATGTGGTCTTCATCGGGAACGTGGGGGAAGAGGGCGAGGGCGATCTGCGCGGCATGCGCTTCCTCTACGGCGAGAGCGGCGAGGCGGGGCGGTTGCCGCTGGAGACGATTGCGGCGCATCTGGTGCTGGACGGCGCGGGGCACGAGGCGGCGGTGACGCATGCGCTGGGAAGCCAGCGTTTTCTGGTGGCGGTGACGGGGCCGGGCGGCCATTCGTGGACCGATGCGGGACGGCCGAATCCGATTGTGATCCTGAGCCGGGCCATTCAGAAGTATGCCGATGTGGTGCTGCCGGATGCTCCGCGCACGACGATGAACGTGGGGACGATTGAGGGCGGCACGGCGGTGAACGCGATTCCGGAACGGGCGGCGGCGCGGTTCGATTTGCGGTCGACGGAGCCCGAGCAGCTGATCCGGCTGGAGGTGGAGCTGCATCGGGCGGCGGAAGATGCGGCGATGGAGGCCAACCGCAGCCAGCGAACGCCGGTGGTGCGCTTCTCAATTGAGAAGATCGGGGATCGTCCTGCGGGGCGGCTGCCCCACGGGTCTGCGCTGCTGGAATTGCTGCGCGGGGTGGATCGGCACCTCTCGATTCGGACGGAGCAGCGGATTGCGTCGACGGACGCGAATATTCCGCTATCGCTGGGAGTGCCGGCGGTGAGCATGGGTGGCGGCGGCGAGGGTGGGGGCATCCATACGCGCGGGGAGTGGTACGACGCGCATGGCCGGGAGATGGGACTGCGTCGGCTGTTGCTGCTGATGCTGGCGACTGCGGGTTAGACTGGCTGGCGTGAAACGGCTCGCCTGCGGCGTTCTTCTTTCCTTCCTTATGACTGCTTCTGCTGTTCCAGCACAAAAGCGCGCGCCGGCAGACGCGATCTATTTTCACGGAAATATTCTGACCGGCGTCGATCTGGAGAGCGCGCATCCGCAGCGGGTTTCCGCGATGGCGGTGAAGGACGGCGTGGTGGTCGCGACCG
>DASSKX010000792.1:0-11930 GCA_035689925.1 Acidobacteriaceae bacterium | reverse complement strand
CGGTGGAGTATCTGATTCCGAACTTGCAGATCAAGGTGTCGTTCCACGATGGCGTGGCGGTGGGCATTGAGCTGCCGCAGACGGTCGAGCTGACGGTGGTGGAGACGGAGCCGGGGCTGAAGTCGGCGACGGCGTCGTCAGTGACCAAGCCGGCGAAGACGGAGACGGGGCTGGTGGTGCAGGTGCCTCCGTTTATTAATGAAGGAGAGAAGATTCGCGTGGATACGGCGGAAGGGGCATATCTGAGCCGGGCGTAGATTCTGCTGGATTCGAAAACAGAGCGGCGCAGCGAGAGGCTGCGCCGTTTTTCATTTGAACATCATGATGGAGACGATTTGGCCGTCGGCAGTTTTGTCCGATGTGGCGAACCAGGTCACTTTGGCCTTCATCCCGTCGAGTTCATCGCAGGGGTGGAGCTCGCCTTTGGGTTCGAAGTTTCCGGCGGAGAAATCGATCTGGTACCAGTTGGTGTGGTAGAGCGTGAGCTTCTTCGTCGGAGTCTGCAACTGGAGGTCGATGCCGCTGGGATAACTGCAGGTGACCGCGTGGATGACGCCGCGGGCGACGAGCATCGGACCGTGCGGCTTCTCGGCCACGTGCTGCACGGCGGGTGGTTTTGAGGGGATCGTGAGGGTGTGGAGCGTCTGTCCCTGCACGCCGGTTGTGGAGGTCACCTCGGTCGTGATCTCTGTGGGGCGGTCCGGCTGTGCCTGGAACTCGGCAATGCGGCGCTTCTGTTCTTCCACCTGCGCTTTAAATTGCCGGACCTGCTGCAAATGGAGGCGGATGGCTTCGGCGGCCTCCGGAGATTTCGCCGCCGGCTGCGCTGCTTCGAGGACTCGCACGGCGTCGTCGTAGCGGTCCTGCTCCATGAGGATGCTGGATTCGTGGATGCGGTACTGCACGTTGGCGGGCTCAAGCTGGATGGCCTGCACGATGAGCCGGTAGGCCTTGTCGAGATTCTGGCGGCGGCGCGCATAGAGGCCGGCGAGCATGTCGCAGGCGGGGGCGAAGCGCGGGTTGAGTTGCATGGCTCTCTGCAGGCTGGCTTCGACGGGGGCGCTGGTGTCGTCGTCCATGAGCGAGAGTGCGCCGAAGTAGTACTGCGCAAGATAATTCTGTGAGTCGAGGGCCACGGCCTGCGCGTACCACTTCTTCGCCTCGCCATGTTTGCCGTCGCGGAAGGCGACATAGCCCAGGGTCTCGTGCGCCTGCACGTTTCCGGGGTCGGCTTTGAGGACGGCATCGATCATGGCGCGGGCCTCGTCGGTGCGGTTGACGCGGACGAGAACGTCGGCGCGGAGGGCGTCGGCCTGCGGCGCGGTGAGGGGCGTGGTCTGGAAGGCGGCTTCGTTGATGGGCTCGGTGTTGAGGCGGAAGTACGCGTAGGCCCCGCGGTGAGTGTAGCCCTCGAGGTCCTGCTGGAGCCTTTTCAGGTCGCCGAAGGCCTGCTGCGCGGCGGAGACCGGGTCCTCGTGGTCGGCAATGAGGCGCGCATAGGTGACCACGCGGGTGGTGCGGTTCTGCGCGTCGGCGGTTTCGAGCATGTGGGTGAGCGCCCAGGACTCAGCGTAGAAGATGGAGCCCTTCTGCTCCTCGTGGTAGTACGGCGAGGTGGCGTCGATGCGGAAGAGGGTTTCGAGCGGGATGAGGCGGTTCTGCTGGAGGTAGAGGAGGTCGTCGCGGCTGGGCTCGCCGAGGCGGACGGTCTTCTCTTCGAGTTCGGTGTTCTGGAAGAACTCGGCGAGGCCTTCGTTGAGCCACAGGGGCATCCACTCGCTGGCGTCGCCGAGCTCGAGATGGGTGTACTCGTGGTAGACGGTGGCGTAGGGGTGCTGCTCGTCCTGGGTGTCGAGCCGGAGCAGGATATAGTTCTTCTCCTGCGTGCGCAGGAAGTAGCCGGCCAGCTGCAGCTTGCCTTTGCCGAGGTAGTCGGCGGGTTCGATGGCCTGGAAGTCGCGGGCGTTCTTCACCGCGAGGACGGTGATGGGGGCGGCGGGATCGAGCTGCATTTTGGGGAAGAGCGTCTGGAAGGCCCAGCGCATCCGTTCGAACTGATCGGCGACGCGGCGGCCCTGCTTCTCCCCGGCGTTGGTGACGACGGTGAAATGTTCGCTGCGGACCTGCGTCCAGGAGGGGGCATTGTCGCGGGCCCACAGCGGGGCAGCGAGAAGGAAGAGCAGCAGGAGCGATTTGCGGGGCGCGGCGATGGACAGGGATCTCAGCACGGCAGGTGGGGTGGGGAGCCGCTGGCGGCTCCCCGGAGCTGATTATTGGACGGTCAGGGTCACACCGGCGGAAGCGGCTGAGCCGGGGTTCTGCGCGGTGAGGGTGATGCTTGCAGCGGACTGCAGGTCGGAGGCCGGGATGGCGACCTGGAGGTGCGCGGAGTCGGTGTAGTTGGTCGTGCGCGCCGATCCGTTCCAGAAGACGGTCGCGCCGGGGAGGAATCCGCTGCCGGAGACGGAGAGCATGGTGTTGCCGGCGCCGTGGGTGAGGGCGGCGGGGGCGGTGATAGAGGGCGCGGGGTTCGAGGCGACCTCAGACGGGAGAACAAACGGGCCCTGGATGAGGAGGAGCTGGTTGGGCGGGGTTGTCGGGTAGGTCTGGCTTGAGAGGATCAGGGCGAGGCCGTCCTGAGCCCAGCGCGTACCGCCCGCGATTCCGGAGGCGCTGGCGGGCAGCGCGATCATCTCTTCCAGAGTGGCGTGCTGGGTGTCGAAGCGTTCGAGGTACGCCGCGCTGCTTCCTGCATTATTCAGCGCACCATTGAAGGATTTGGATGCGGCCGCATAGGGAACGACGCCGACCCCGGCGAGCGAGGTCCCGTAGGAGCCAAGGCCCAGGGGCAGCATGGCGATCTGCGAGGGAGGAGTCGTCGAGGGATTCGCGATTCCGCCCGAGCCTCCGAAGATGAGGCCGCCATCGAGGACGAATCTTGCGTTGTAGCCGCCGAGGCCGTTGAGCGCCGTGGCATCTATTGACTCCACGCCGGCGGCATCGATGGAGTAACGGTAGAGGGTCGAGCCATCGGACGAGTAGAAGTGTGTCGCATCCGAAAAGACCGGGAAGGATCCGTTGCCGAACTTCGTCCGGAAGGTCCCGGTGCTGCCGGAGATATCCAGGATCCCCAGGCTGCCGCTCTGCACGGCCAGACTGGAGTTGGTGCCCGGAATCGTGGCGAGGCTGGTAGCGGCTGTCGGGCTGTTGTAGTTCGAAATGCCGGGGATAGGTACGGTGAGATCGAGGCTCTGCGTCAGCAGGTTCAGGCGGCCGATGGCCTTGGAGCCGCTGAGGCCGACGAACATGTAATTACCGTCGCTGCTCTCCGCCAGGAGATTGGGTTCGCTGCCGACATTGATCGGCGTGCCGGTGGTCCCCGTCGGCGGATCGATGGTCACGATGCTGTTGCCTGCGATGTTGGTGGATGTGCTGGGAAGCGCCGCGTACAGCTTGCGCGTGAACGGCTCATAGGCGATAGCGGTCGCCGGCACATTCAGAACCTGGTAGACCGTGAAAGGAACTGGCGCCGAAGTACCGCCACCGGGAGCCGGTGTGGAGACGGCCACGGACGCCCATCCGAGGCCGGCGATCAGCGAGCTGTCGACTGAGGCGGTGAGCTGACCGCTGCTGAGGAAGGTGGTCGGCAGCGCCTGGCCGTTCCAGAGGACCGAGGAGCCCACGGTGAAGCCGTCACCATCCACCGCAAGGATGAAGCTGCCGGAGCCGGCCTGCATCACCGACGGCGCCAGCTGTGTCACCTGGGGCGGAGCATTGTAGGCCGCGCCGGTGGTGGTGGTGTTCGCGGTGGACTGGTCGTTGGACGAAACTGGATCGTAGCTGACGGACTCCACGCTGGCCGTGAGCTGGAGTGTCGTCGCAGCCATCGGCGTGACGCCGATCGTTACGGTGGCGGAACCGCCGCTGGCGATGTTACCCAGGTCACAGTAGAAATCGCCGGTGCCGGAGCAGTACCCTTGCGAGGCCTGCATGCTGCCGAAGATGACGGAGCCGGGGAGCATGCCCTGCACGGTGACGCCCTGTGCCTGGTTCGGGCCAAGGTTGGAGACCGTCACGGTCCAGTTCATCGAGGCCCCGGTGGTCGCGCTGGCAGGCGCCTGCACGCTGACCGACACATCCGCCGGCGAGCCGGTGTTGTCTTTCACGATCGGGGTCTGCACGACGTAGAGCTGGGTCGAGGTATGGAAGGCCAGGCCGTTCTGTCCCCAGCGGATCAGATCGGCGGGATTGCCGTAGATCCCGGTGTAAATCGAGTTGACGCCGTTCAGACTTATCGTGCCGAGCGGGTTGTAGGTGTTCTCGTCATAGGCGGCCAGCTGACCGACGCTGTTGTAGTTGTTGAGGAGTACCCACGCACGGTGCAGGCTGGAATCGGAAACGATCGGCCCCTGCGCCGCGCTTGGCGAGGCAGAGCCGTTCGGAATGGAGAACTGACCGGCAACGGTGCCGGTGCTGGCGTTGAAGGCGAGGCCGATGGGGAAGTAGAGATAGCCGTTGTCGTACTGCATCGTGGATCCGCCGGCCCCGGTGCCAATCTGTTTGTTGGCTGTGATACCAGTGGAATCGACGGTCAGCTGATAGAGGTTGGAGGGGCTGTAGTAGCTCGCCGTGGCGTAGAGCGTTGAGGCGGAGCCGCCAAAGGCAATGGTGGTGAGGTAGGGGTATCCGGCAACGGAGGACGTATTGGCACGAGCGACGCCAGAGTCATAGATCCTGATGACGCCATCGGAGGTCGCGACGGCCACCGAGTTCGGCTGTCCTGGAACAGCGGCGAGACTCTGCACGGTGAGCGGCGAACTGTAAGCGGGCCCGGGAGGAAGGCTGAACTGGGTTCCGGCGGTAGCGGTGGTCAGATTCACCTGCCGGATTGCCGCCGCCCCGCTCAGCGCCACGAAGAGCTGCGTGCCGTCGGTGGAAAGGGCGAGCCGGTTAGGCTCGCTGCCGACGTAAATGGTCTTCTGGATCACGCCGGTGACCGGGTCGATGGCGGCAATGGTGTTGCCGAGCCCGGAGCCGGCGGTGCCTGGAACAGAAGCGTAGATGAGTCCATCGACGGAGTTGTAGACGATGTCGTTGGTGGGCAGCGCCAGATACGTATCGAAAGTCTGCGGCGGCGCCGGCGTGGTGTTCTCCGGCGTGTCGACGCTGATGGTCGCGTGCACGAAGCCCGCGATGTCGGCGGCGGGAATCACGGCTTTCACCTGCGTCGAGCCGACATAGGTCGTGGTCAGCGCGGTGCCATTCCACTTCACCACGGAATCCTGATGAAAGCCGGTGCCGTAGAGGTTGATGGTGGTATCAGGACTACCGGCGGGCGCGGAGTTCGGGCTGACGGTGAACGAAGGCGCGGTGGCTGCGACGACGGTCAGCGTCGCGGTGTTTGAGGAGACGACCGGCGTGCCGGGATTGCTGACCACGATCAGCACGGTTCCCGCGGAAGCGACCATGCTGGCCGGGAGAGAACACACGATGCTCGTGCTGCTCTGGGACATGATGGGGACGAGCACACCGTTGGCCAGCACTGTCGCATTCGGAGCAAAGCCGCTGCCGTTGATGGAGACGTTGTAGGGCAGCGTCCCGGTGTACGGCTGAATCGTGCTGGGGTACATCGAGGTGATGGTCGGCGTGTTCGCGTAGACGTAAAGCTCGAGCGGTGTGCTGGGCGGCGTGTTCGGGTTCGTGACGGAGATCTGGCCGGCGCCAAAGTTGGCGACGTCGGCAGCGGTGAGCACAACCTGCAGCGTTGTCGGATTGACGAAGGTCGTCGGGCGTGGCGAGCCGTTCCACTGCACAACGGAGTTGGCTTCAAAGCCGGTGCCGGTGAGGGTGATGGTCGCGGCTGCTCCCTGGGGCACGGTCTGCGGCGAGAGGGAGGAGACGGCCGGCGTGGGCACGGTGATGGCGAAGGAGAATGCTCCCGACACGCCGCCGCCGGGCGAAGGATTTGTAACCGTGATCTTCGCAGATCCATCGGCGGCGATGGCCGATGCGGGCAGTGTCGCGGTCAGCGAGGTCGCGCTGACATAGCTGGTGGCCAGAGCGGTGCTGTTGAAGTTCACCACGCTCGAGGAGACGAAGCCGGTGCCCGTGACGGTGAGCGTCTGCGCGGCGGAGCCGGCGACGACGGTGGCCGGCGTGACGGAGGTGACGGTCGGAGTGGGGTTCTGCGTGGGCTGCGTGGGTTGCGTGCCGGCGCTGGATCCGCCACCGCCTCCGCAACCGCAGAGAGTAAGAAGGGAGGCAAACAAAAGACTCAGGGCAAGGCAGCGAAGACGAGAGACGAGCACGATCACACTCCGAGCAGAAGCTCTCCTCGAGGAGTCCGTTACAGAAGGGGGTCCGGGAGGTGGATTTGAGGGTCGGCTCGGATGTTATCGAAAGGTTTGGAGGGTTGGTTCCCTAACTTTAGTAACGACGCGTGCACAAATGGAGTTAGATGGACACGCATTAACAAAACAGTAATGGTCGGGCAGATAGCGGATGGCGAATAGCAGATAGCAGACAGCGGGCGGCGGCGGACTCAGGAAGCCTGGCGCTCTGATTGCGGCGGCGTTCCGATCAACTCGGCCACTTTGTCCAGAAGCTCAACGGGATGGATGGGCTTGGGGATAAATTCAAAATCGAAACCGATGGAGCGGCTCTGCTCGAGCATTTCTTCCGTGACGGTTTGCTGGCCGGAGAAGAGCAGGATGCGGCTCCTGAGGAATTCGCGGCGAATGGCGATGGCCATGTCGACGCCGTTCATCTGGGGCATAACCACATCGCTGATCACCAGGTCGGGCACCATACGGCGGTAGAGGGCGAGGCCGGCGGCGCCGTCATAGGCAGAGGCAGCGCGATAGCCTTTGGCGCGCAGGATGAGCGCCAGCGTGTCGGCGATGCTCTTCTCGTCGTCGACGACGAGAACCTGCAGTTTCTTCTCGGGTATAGCGAAGGGAACCACTTTACCTTTGTCGGAAGGTGCTGGCTGGCTCATGCGGCCTCTCCTGCTCCGGCCATGACGGCTCGAGTTTGCGCGGGCAGAAAGAGGGAGAACACCGTCCAGCTCCTGCCAGGTTGCGTGGAACTTCTGAGGTGGATGCTGCCGCCGTGCTTTTCGACGATCCCTTTCGAAACCCAGAGGCCGAGCCCTGTGCCGGTGTCCGTCTTGGTGGTGAAGAAGGGCTCGAAGAGCTGCTCGCGAATCCCGGCGGGAATTCCGGCTCCGTTATCGGCGATGGTGAATCGGGCTCCGGGCTGCCCGCCGCCGGACCAGTCGCACGCTGCGGAGATGCGGATTCGCACCACGCCGCCGGACGGGACCGCGTCGATGCTGTTGCTGAGCAGATTCGCCAGGACCTGGCGGATTTCCCCGGGGATTCCGCTGATCTCCGGGTCATCGCAGATTTCCGTGTGAATCTGCACGCCCTTGTTCCGCGCGCGCGAGTGGTACGCCGAGATGAGCGGGTCGACGAGCGATCCCACAGTGAAGGTTCTCGCCCCAGTGGTCTCGCGATAAAAGCCGAGAGTCTGGCGGGTGAGCAGCGAGACGCGCGTCAGCTCATCCTGGGCGCTGCGGAGAAACTCGCGCGTCTTCGGTTCGGAGGTGCCGCGCTCGGCGAGGTAGACCAGATTGGTGACCGCCTCGAGCGGGTTGTTCATCTCGTGCGCGATGGTGGCGGCGAGGCGGCCCACCGAGGCGAGGCGCTCGGTCATGCGCAGGGCCTGTTCCGTCTGCTTGCGCAGGGTGATGTCACGGGCGATCTTGGCGGCTCCGACAATCTTGCCTGCGTCGTTGCGGATGGGCGAAATGGTGAGGGAAACGTCGATGCGGCGGCCGTCTTTTGTAACACGAACGGTTTCAAAGTGCTCGATGCGCCTGCCGGCAGCGATGGTGTCGAGAATCAGCTGCTCGTCGGCATGGAGTTCCGGCGGGATGATCGTAGTGATGGAGCGTCCGATCATTTCCTCTGCGGTGTAGCCGAACATGCGCTCGGCGGCAGGGTTCCAGCTGGTGACCATGCCCTGGAGATCCTTGCTGACGATGGCGTCGTCGGAAGACTCGATGATGGCGGCAAGATGCTGCGAGGCGATCAGCGCCTTTTGCAGGCGCTGCTGGTTCTCCTCGATGGCTTTGCGAGCGGTGACCTGTGCGGTCACGTCCACGGCATGGACGAGGATGTCTGCGATCTCGCCGCGGGCATTGCGCAGCGGTTGGTAAACGAAATCGAAGTACGCGTCCTGGAGAGTCTTGTCGGGGCCGCCGCGCTTCAGACGTGCCACGAACTCGCGGCCGATGTAGGGCTCGCCGGTGCGGTAGACGCGATCCAGCAGCTCGGTGATGCCCTGGTCGCGAACTTCGGGGAGGCTCTCGTCGACGGTCTTGCCGAGAAACTCGTCGGCGCTGCTTCTGCCGGTGACGCGAACATAATAGTCGTTGACGAAGACCCAGCGATGTTCGGGGCCGTGGAGCAGGCCGACCGCGGCAGGCGCATAGGCGAGGATCTCGCGGAAGCGACTGCGCTCCAGTTCGGCTTCGGCATGCAGGCGGGATTCGCGCTCGGCGGCTTCGCGGCGGAGGCTGGCCATGCGCAGGTGCGTGGAGACACGCGCCTGCAGCTCGCGCGCGGTGAACGGCTTGACGAGGTAATCGTCGGCACCAGAGTCGAGGCCCTCGACGCGGGATTCCTCGCCCGCGCGAGCGGAGAGCAGAATGACGGGGGTGCTGCGGATCTCAGCATCGTCGCGGACGGCGCGCAGGACGCCGAAGCCATCGAGCCGCGGCATCATGATGTCGGTCAGGATGAGCGCAGGGTGCAGCTCTTTCGCGGCCTGGACAGCGGAGATGCCGTCGGCGACGGTGTGGACTTCGTACTCGCGGCGAAGGAGCTGCGCCAGATATTCGCGCATATCGGCGTTGTCATCGGCGACGAGGACCAACTCGCGGGTGTTGGCCTGGCCGGAAGCGGAGACCGCCGGCTGTGCAGGCAACGGCGGCAGATCGGTCGACCAGTGCTGCGCTTCGTCGAGCCAGGCTTCGCGCGCCAGCGCGGCGGAGTCCAGGGCGCGCTGTCCACCGATGCGATGCTCAGGCAGGTGCGCCCTGCCGAGCGGAATCGTCACGCGGAAGCTGCTGCCGCTTTCGTAAACGCTCTCGGCGGAGACCTGGCCGCCATGCAGCCGGACGAGTTCCTGTACCAGCGAAAGTCCGATGCCGCTGCCTTCGTAGCTGCGGGCCCGGGTGTTTTCGATACGGTGGAAGCGCTCGAAGACGCGAGTGAGCTGGTCTTCCGGGATGCCGACGCCGGTATCCTGCACGGATAACTCGGCACGCTTGCCGACCTGGCGCAGGCGGACCGTGATCTCTCCCTGGAAGGTGAATTTGAAGGCGTTGGAGAGGAGATTGAGGACGATCTTCTCCCACATCTCGCGGTCGACGTAGACGGGCTCGGAGATCGATTCGCACTCGACGGTGAAGCGGAGTCCGGCTTTCTCGATGGCGGAGCGGAAGACGCTGGCGATGTCCGTCGTAAACGCGCAGAGCTCGACGGGCTCGTAGACGGCTTCGATGCGGCCGGCCTCGATACGCGAGAAGTCGAGCAGCGTGTTGACCATCTTGAGCAGGCGGAGAGCGTTGCGCTGCGCGACGCTGAGCTGCTCCTGCGCATCGGCAGGCAATTGGCCGTTGTATTTGGACTGTATTTCTTCGAGGGGGCCGAGCATCAGCGTCAGCGGCGTGCGGAACTCATGGCTGACGTTGCTGAAGAAGAGCGTCTTGGCGCGGTCCAGTTCGGCGAGTTCTTCGGCGCGGCGACGCTCAAATTGATAGGCGCGCGCTCCGCTGATGCCGGTGGCGATCTGGTCGGCCAGGAGCTGAAAGGCCTGGCGATAGTTCTGGTCGAATTCACGGCGGGGATTGATGCCGGCAATCAGGAAGCCGGCCGGTTCTCCGCGGCCGCGCAGATGGATGGGCATCACGCAGGCCGTGCGCGTCGGGGTCTTCCACGGGGAGAGTGGCACGTTGTCAAAGCGGACATCGAGTCTTTCGACAAGCTGCTCGCGGCCCGTGGCGAGCACTTCGGTAAAGGGCCAGACGCTGGACGAGCGGCAGTTCACGGTTGCGGGAGAAAGCTGATGGTCCGACGTGCCCGCCGAGGCGGCCAGACGCGCTATGCCTTCGGCCGGATCGTAGAGATAGAGGAGGAGGAAGGGGACGAAGTAGGGGTTTTCCGAGGCGGTGACCGCGGCGATGCGGCAGACCTCGTCTTCGCTGCGGGCTTCGGCGAGGCGCGAGGCCAGATCGCGAATGGTGCGGCGCCGTCGATCCTCAACCACGCGATCGGTCGTTTCGAGCGCCGTGACGAAGACGCCGCCAACTCCGCCCTCGTCGTTGGGAATGGGGCTGTACGAGAAGGTGAAGTAGCACTCTTCGAGGTAGCCATTTCTTTCCAGCAGAAAGAGCTGATCGGTCAGAGTGCTGGCGTCCTCGCCCTCGGTCATCACCTTGTCGAAGAGCGGGCCGATAAAGTCCCACGCTTCTGAGAAGACTTCGCGGCAGCTGCGCCCCAGTGCCGCCGGATGCTTGCTGCGTCCGAGGACCGGCCGGTAGGCGTCGTTGTAGAGCATGGTGTAGCCCGGCCCCCAGCAGACGACCATCGGGTATCCGGAACCGAGCAGGATGCGCACGGCGATACGCAGGGACTGCGGCCATTGCTCCACCGGCCCGAGGTCGGTCTGCGCCCAGTCGTGGGAACGCATCCGGGAGCCCATCTCGCCGCCGCCCGTGAAGACAGACTGCTTCAAGTCGGGAGCGGGGCCGCCGTCGGCCGGAGTAGATGTCGTAGGATTTGCAGCCATAGTCCCGGAAGGTGGTCCTCGTGCAATGAAGGGTTAACCGGTCGCACAGGAAATCAGGGTTGTGATGCACCCAAAGTATCTGCGGGTTGGCCGAGTGCGGCTTGGCGCGTGGTTACATTTTGGGATTCCTGGCGAAGCTGGTTCGCCGTCGGCAAGGGTCTCCGGATCGCCGGGACTCGGGGTGCCTGGGTTAGAGTGGGTCTCAGCCCACGGGTGTTCTCCTGCATGCGTTATGACGTGATCGTTCTCGGGCTTGGAGCGATGGGCAGTGCTGCTGCCATGCAACTGGCAGCCCGCGGCAGGAAGGTTCTCGGCATCGATCGGTTCCGGCCCCCGCACGATCAGGGTTCGTCCCACGGCGGCACCCGCATGATCCGTCAGGCGTATGGCGAGGGCGCGGATTACATTCCGCTGGTGCTGCGCGCGTACGAGTTGTGGGAACAACTGGAGCGCGATGCGGACACGAAGCTCCTGTTCGTCACGGGTGGGCTGATCCTGGGACCGGCGGATGGGATGGTGCGGCGTGCGGCGGCGGCTGCGGATCGGCATGCGATTCCGTACGAAATGTTAAGCGGCCGCGAGACGCAGGCGCGGTTTCCGGCGGTCGTTCCGTTGGCGGACGATGTGGCGCTGCTGGAGACGCGGGCCGGATATCTGCTGCCGGAGGCGTGCGTGCGCGCGCAGCTGCGCATTGCGGCGGCGCGCGGGGCGGAGCTGCGGTTCGATGAGCCGGTGGTTTCGTGGAGCGTGGATGCGGGTGGCGTGCAGGTGCGGACCGCACAGTCGGCCTGGTCTGCGGAGCGGCTGGTGATCGCGGCGGGACCCTGGGCGCAGCAGGTGCTGGGAAAGATCGTTCCGCTGCGCGTGACCCGGCAAGTCATGGCGTGGATTCGGCCGCGGGCTGGGATCGATGCGTTTCTGCCGGGACGGCTGCCGGTGTTTCTCAGCGAAGGCGAGGACGGGCGCCCCGCCTATGGATTCCCCGCGGTTAATGGAGCAGCAGGCGGCGTGAAGGCCGCGGTGCATGGCAGCGACGAGGTCTGCACGCCGGAAACCGTGGATCGCAGCATCCG
>DASSKX010000791.1:0-5270 GCA_035689925.1 Acidobacteriaceae bacterium | reverse complement strand
GACGGTCCAGGGCTTTCTCGATGACACGAAGAGCACCACGAATCCGCAGGTGCTGGGCAAGGAATATACGAACGAAGCCACCGTTGAAAATACACGTGAGATTGCGCACCGGTTTGCCGATGAAATTATTAAGCAGCTTGGCGGGATGCCGGGGATTGCCGAAACGAAGATTTATTTCGTTTCGGCGCGCACCGGCCACAAGGAAATCTGGGTGATGGATTACGACGGCATGAACCAGCGGCAGCTGACCCATCTGGGGACGATTTCGCTGTCGCCGCGGGTTTCGCCGGACAATACGCGCGTCGCCTTCAGTTCACTCGGCAAGAACGGCTGGTCGATCCGGATGTACTCGCTGGTGCTGGGGCGGATGGTGGCGTTTCCGTCTTGGGGCGGGACGACGGTTTCTCCCTCGTGGTCGAGTGACGGCACAAAGCTGGCGTTTTCATCGGATCGCGGCGGCGACCCCGATATCTATGTGACGGATGCATCGGGAGCGGCTCCGCGCCGCGTGACGGCGTTCCGCGGGCCGGATGTCTCTCCGACGTGGAATCCGAAGACGAACATGGGACTGGCGTGGGTGAGCGGAAGGACGCGTCTGCCGCAGATTTACATCATGGACGCCGACGGGGCGAACGTGACGCGCATGACCGACGGCGGATATGCGAGCGCGCCATCGTGGTCGCCGAACGGGCAGTTCCTGACGTTTGCGTGGAACCGCAGCTATGGTCCGGGAGCCCCGGGCGGCGAAGACATTTACATCATGGACATTGCCAGCAAACGCTGGACGCAGCTGACGCATGAGGCGGGGGCGAATGACGCGCCTTCGTGGTCGCCGGACGGACGGCACATCGTCTTCCAGCGCGAGCAGGCGGGACACAGCGAACTCTGGATGATGCTGGCGGACGGAACACAACAGCAACAGCTGACCCACGGCGGCGACAACACCATGCCGAACTGGAGCTGGAAGTAACTGGACGATGTTGAGCGGACCGGATGGAAATCTGAGCCGCTTTGCCTTGGTGAATCACTGAAATACTCCTGAAGGAGGAGCGAAGTGCACTACTCGAACCGCAAATCCATGGTGCTCGCCGCGAGTCTGGCGGCGCTGCTGACAGTGGCCGGATGCCATAAGAAGAAGCCCGCACCACCGCCGCCACCGCCACCCACGGCACAGGCCCCGGCGCCGACTGCTTCCATCACCGCAACGCCGGATACGATCAACTCGGGCGAGAGCTCGACACTGACGTGGAAGACCACGGATGCGACCGACGTTTCGATTGAAGGCCTGGGGCAGGTAGCCTCGTCCGGAACGCAGACGGTACACCCGACGCAGACGACCAGCTATCACCTGATCGCGCACGGCGATGGGGGATCGGCAGACGCCACGGCCACAGTAACGGTGAACGCGGCACCACCTCCGCCGACGCCGCCGACAGAAACGACCATCGACGAGAACGCATTTGAAGCGGCCGTGAAGCCAGTGTTCTACGACTACGACAGCTACGATGTGCGTCCGGACGCACAGAGCACGATCCAGGCGGATGCGAACTTCCTGAACCAGCATCCGAACCTGAAGGTTGTGATCGGCGGCTACTGCGACGAGCGCGGCTCGACTGAGTACAACCTGGCCCTGGGCGAGAACCGCGCGAATGCGGCCAAGCAGGCGCTGGTCAGCGCGGGCGTATCTCCGGACCGGCTGCGCACGGTGAGCTACGGCAAGGAGAAGAGCTTCTGCAGTGAGCACAACGAAGCGTGCTGGCAGCAGAACCGTCGCGCACAGTTCACGCTGGATCAGTAGCGGCTACTGTATTGCATTGACAGCAACATCCCACTCTGATGGCTCCGGCCGCGGGGCGATCAGGGTGGGAGCAGTTCAGCAGGGCTGCAGCCGCCGTTCGCCTGGCCGTTGCTGCGGCCTGTAAGATTGAGTTGAGCGCATCCTGCGCTCCTGCGGGGATCACCTATGCGAAAGACCCTGGCTTTATCTGCCTTCTTTATCGCTTTCCTGGCCTTTGGGTCCGTTCCACGGGCACATGCGGTTTCCAAGGAGATCATCCAGCTGCAGACGCAGGTTCAGCAGCTGCAGGATCAGCTGCAGCATCTCCAGGACTCGCAGAACCAGCAGCTCAGCGTGATGCAGCACGTGATCCAGGCGATTGCTGACAACGTGAACCGAATGGGTTCCACGATGACCACGCTGCAGAATCAGCTGCAGTCGCAGAACGACGCGGGCGGCGGAAAGATCGAACAGCTCTCGACGCAGATGCAGGGCATCAACGACTCGGTGGACGAGCTGCGGAGCCGCATCGACAAGATGACGGCGCAGCTGCAGGCGATCCAGTCGCAGCTACAGAACGTGAATGCGCAGCAGCAACAGGGACAGCCCGGACAGCAGCCGGGCGACAATGGCCAGCCGGGGCAGCCTGGACCCAACCAGAACCAGCAGCCCGCGACACCGCAGCAGACGCAGCCGCAGGCTCCGCCCGTGAAGCAGCTTTATCAGGGCGCGATGGCGGATTATCAGAGCGCGCACTACGATCTGGCCGCGAATGAGTTCGGCGATGTGCTGCGGTATTATCCGCAGGACGATCTTGCGGGCAATGCCCAGTTCTATCTGGGCGAAATCGCATACCGGCAAGGAAAGTATCCCGACGCGATTAAGAACTACGAAACTGTGCTCCAGAATTTTCCGGGCAGCGCGAAGGCGCCCGCAGCCCAGTTGCGCAAGGGAGAAGCTGAGCTGGCGACGCATCAGCGCGACGAGGGCATCCGCGATCTGCGCGCGCTGATCGCGCGGTATCCGCAGACGCCGGAGGCAGCGCAGGCGCGCAGCCGTCTGAATGGCCTGGGCGTGCGCACGACGCCGTCGAAACCTTCGGCGTATCGTGAATAGCGAGCGCCGCATCAGACGCGGCGCAGATGCCGATCTTGCGTAACGCGGCACTCATTACCGAGGTGTGTTACGCACGCAGGAACGCAGCGTCGATCATCGTTGACAAAGCAGGAAGCGAATCGCACAATCGGAATTCAGCCATAAGCCATCATCGTTTCACCTGAGAATTTCCTCATCCTGAAAACATCATCCGATGCGGTGTTTCTCTGCCGGCTGAGGATCCCTGATGTGCAGTTGGCAGAAGAACTGTTCGACACAGCAGGAAGGCCGTTTCCGCATTGCATGCTCTGACCGAAACCGATTTCCCAAAGCTCACCCTGTTTGCCCGGGGCAAGGTTCGGGACGTTTACAGCATCGGCGAAAACCTGCTGATGGTCGCGACCGATCGCATCTCTGCGTTCGACTACGTGCTGGCGAACGGTATTCCCGGAAAAGGAAAAATTCTCAACCAGCTCTCGGTGTACTGGTTCGGTGAACTGAGCGACATCGTTCCGAACCATCTGATCTCCGCCACACCGCTCGAGTATCCCGACGAAGCGTGGGACTATCGCGACATCCTGAAGGACCGCTCCATGCTGGTGCACAAGGTGCAGATGTTTCCGGTGGAGTGCGTCGCGCGCGGCTATCTGGCGGGATCCGGCTGGAAGGAATATAAGGAGACGGGCAAGATTTGCGGGATCCCGATCCGCCCGGGCTTGTGGGAAAGCGACATGTTGAAGGAACCCATCTTTACGCCGGCAACCAAGAGTCTCCGCGGAAAGCACGACGAGAACATCAGCTTCGACAAGATGGCTGAGCTGGTGGGCGCCGAGACGGCGGAGAAGCTGCGCGAGTTGACGCTGAAGCTGTATACGTCGGCCGCGAATGCCGCCGAACGCAAAGGAATCCTGATCGCCGACACGAAGTTCGAATTTGGGACGATGGGCTGGGCGATGAATCCCAAATTTAAGATGGACGCGAAGCCACGCCCGCCGGTTCCTTCAAAGATCGTGCTGGCAGACGAGGCGCTGACGCCGGATTCGTCGCGGTTCTGGGACGCGGAACATTACCGGCCGGGAAAACCGCAGCCTTCCTACGACAAGCAGTACGTTCGGGATTATCTTGAGAGCATTCACTGGAACAAGCAGGCTCCGGCTCCGCGTTTGCCGGAGGAAGTGGTGAAGAACACACTGAAGAAATATACGGAAGCTTTCCGCCTTCTCACGGGGCGGGTTCCGTCGATGTAAAGGAAGCGCTATGACGGCAATCGACTGGGCTATTGTCGTGATCGTGGTGGTTTCTGTCGTGTCGGCGGCGAAGACAGGACTCGTCGTCGAGGTGTTTTCGCTTGCGGGGCTGATTCTTGGGCTGCTGCTGGCGAGCTGGGATTATCAGCGGCTGATGCCCTGGGTGGGAAGCTGGATCCACTCCATACCCTTGGCGCAGGCGGTGTCTTTCCTGCTGATCGCGCTTGGGGTGATGATTGCGGCGGCGCTGGCGGGCAGGTTTCTACGGTGGTCGGTAAAGTCGATCGGACTGGGCTGGGCAGACCGCGTCGCCGGGGCGGCGTTCGGTCTGGTGAAAGGGTGCGCGCTGGTCACAATTGCGGTGATGGTGATTGCCGCGTTTTGGCCCAGCGCCACGTGGTTTCAAAGGTCGCGTCTGGCTCCAGGATTTCTGAGCATGGCGCACCGGGTGGCTGTCGTGGCTCCTGCCGATTTGCAACAGAAGATTCGTGCTGGGGTAGTGGTTCTGCGGAAGGATCAGCCGGACTGGATGAAACCCGCAGCGTAGGTTTGACGTACTGGACGAATTGCCCGGTGATCCGGGATCAGGAAAGAGGTTCCCTGTGAAACGCGAGCTGGATAATCTGGTGACGCAAATGCACGCCGGCGGGATCACGTACGAAGAGGCGGTGCGGGAATTCAAACGCCGCTTCATCCTGGAAGTGCTGGCCTCTCACAGGGGCAACCAGTGCAAGGCAGCGAAGGAGCTGGGCGTCCATCGCAACACGCTGAGCCGGATTCTGGCTGAACTGGAGATTGACCCAACGCAGGTTCGCAGCGGACTGAGGCGGCCGCCTCGCAGCGAGCGAGCACTGTTCGACGCGAAGCAGATGGCGCGATAATTCCCTTCTCTCTGGTCGATCGAACGAAGGCGGCTGTTCATCCGCAGCAGTCGCACTCAGCATAAAAACCCGGACCGTACAGGTCCGGGTCTTTTACAAGCGGGAAGATCGTTTGGGTCAACCCAACCCGGATCCCTCCCGGGTCTGTGTTTGACTACTGAGGTTTTTCGGGCTTGGGCACGATTACTTCTTCGTACGTGCGAACCATAGCCTGCTCGGCTTGGACGCTCTTCTCAGTTTCCGAGATGGGAAGCGTCAGATTGCCTGATG
>DASSKX010000790.1:0-4240 GCA_035689925.1 Acidobacteriaceae bacterium | reverse complement strand
GCCCTGTGTTGGCGCGCGCGCTGCGCGGTTACATCCAGCAGAAGCCGGAGTCCGTTATCAGCTTTTATCCGATTGAACCAGGTGCCCTGGCGCCTCAGATTGCCGAAGAGTGGCTCGTTCCACGCTGACACGCCCTGGCCGACAACAGCAATCCCGAGCCGCCGAACCGGGGGCGCTTCAACGCGCATAACCGCTTCGAGATGAGAGCTGTATTCGTTGGCTGCCGCACGAAAGGCATCGAGCTGGTGGGTAGACCAAAGCCAGGCGGATTGCCGCTCAAGAAACTGCGCGGGGTGATTGATCCAGTCGAAATCCTCAAGTTCCCGCGAAAGAGAAATCTGTGCAAAGCCATGTACGCAGTCGGTGAGCTGCCGCTGATCCATCGCCGCGAGGGCGGACACCTGCTTATCGATTGTGGAGCGTTCGGCAGGAAAGAGGACATCGTACAGGATGACCTCGCGAAGGATGCTCGGCAGCAGAGCGAGCGGAAGCTGCCGCAGTGTATCCATGTGAGCGACGGCAAACGAATGCGCCTGCGGCGCGTAGGCAGCGAATCGTTCAGGGTTGAGGTCGCGAGGCTGCATCTCAGACGAGCTCCCGGATCGGCTTGCCCTGGCTTTGCGCAGGTGAGAATCCCAGGATCGCGCCGAGGCTGGGGACCAAATCAATCGACTGCATCGGCTCGTCGTAGATAACGCCAGGGCGTACCCCCGCGCCGAGCGCCATCATCCAGGTGGTGCGACTGGCCGCGTCTCCCGTACGGTGGTGCTGAAACCCATTCCCGCCGGCATCATAATCGGCGTCGCGCCCGAAATCGGGCAAGATGAACATGGTTGTATTGCCGGCGTATTCCGGATTGTCCTGCACCGCACGCCACATCTGCGCACATAACCGATCGGTACGGCGGATTCCATCGATGTAGAGCGAATATGCGCCGGAGTGTGCGACGTCAATATCGTGCATAGTGATCCAGAGCAGGCTCGGCGCCTCCTGCTGCATCAGCCGGATCGCAATGTAAACAGATAATTCATCCGGGCTGGAGAGAGTGCGCGCGTGTGCGATGAAGTCCTCGACAGAAAGGCTCAGGATTCTGTCGAGTTGCTGCAGTTCAAATTCCCCGCCCTGGAGGTGCGGCGTGAAGAGGGGATTCTCGTAATTATCCCGCAGGAGATGGTCGAGCTTCATACCACCAGGCTGCGCCGCCGCAAGTAAGTGCTTAGGCAGGATAACGGCAGCGCCGGCTCCGTACGAGCGGCACTCGCTCTCCCCGATACGGTTGAAGCCGTTGCTGGGTGCAACGACCCAGGCATCCCTGGCCGGACGATTCAAATCGCGGCGGAAGTACTCAAAGACGGTGGGATGTTGCGGTGGAACCGCAGCGAAGTTATTCAGGGTCTCGTAAACGCCCGTGGCGAGGCTGGCGGTGGCAACATAGTGTCCCAAAATGCCGCGGTTCGTCACGTGCGAGAAGAAGCTGGACTGCGGGATCAATTCGTGCAGGAGATGTGGGATGTTCTGCTGACCTTCGGGGGCGAAGGTTTCCTGGTCGCGGGCGCCACCGCCAAAGGTGATCACGATGACCTTGCGCTTTTTTCGGACCGCTTCGCCGCGCAGTAAGGGGCTGGACGCCATCATTGCCGATCCGAGGACGAGACCGGCGGCATCACGGAGAAATTCCCGGCGGCTGTGGCTGAGGCTGCGCGGAGTATCCATGGTTTGGATCAGGCGGTTCATGCGTAATCAGGGGGCAGATGAAACTGGCGGTTTGGCCGAGTAAACGAACTGGCGAACCTCGGCGCGCTCTTTGTCGATTTGGGCCAGGTGCTCGGCGCGTAATTTCTGGTATACAGCAAGTTCCTTCTGCGCCAGCTCTTTCTTACCCGCGTGCACGTAATCAATGCCAAGCCGGTAATGCGCATCGGAAAGTCCGGGATCGAGCGCCAGTGCGCGTTCATACTGCGGAATGGAAGCCTCATACTGATGCTGATCGTCGTATAGGCTGCCGAGCTGAACGTGCGCCTCGGCCAGCGAGTCATCCAGCGCGATAGCTTTCTTCAGCAGCGACTCGACAACCCCGAGATCGACGCCGGAACCTCCGGTCCGCTTCGCCTTCCAAAGGCTGATCGCGTAGTAATACTGGGCCCGCGCGTTATTCGGCTGGTCCTCGGCGTAGCGGCGGAAGCGCTCCGTAACGGCATCCGCCTGGCCGGGAGAATTGTCGTACGCCTTCGAAAGGAACAGATAGCAGCGCGGGTCGGACGGATCAAGTTCGGCGGCACGAAGAAGCGCGTTCACCGCATCGTCGTACCGGCCGCGGGAATAGAGTGCCAGACCCAATCCGACGAAAAGGCGCGGTGACCTGGGGTAACGCCGTGTCGCGTCCTGGAAGATCGCGATGGCGGGCTCATAGGTGCGATGCAGCAGCATTTCACTGCCCCAATCGAAGAGGTTGTCCTCCGTCGGATCCAGATGTGCGGCCGTTTCGTATTCGTTCGCCGCATCGATAAACTTTCTTTCCTTCTCGTCGATATGGGCGAGCAGATTGTGCAGTTCGCCGGTGTCCTTCTCTTTTGCAAGCTTGCCGATGACCCGACGCGCCTCATCCAGGTGTCCGAGCAGAAAGTCGGCCATCGCCAGATCGAAGCCGTTGTCGTAGACATCGGGTTTGGCTCGGTAAGCCTTTGCAAGCAGAGGCTGCGCTTTCGCCACCTGGCCGGATTTCACGTATAGCTCGCCGAGATTATGGTTAGCGTCATAGTTTGCAGGCTCCAGGAGCAGCGCCTTTCGAAACTGCTCGTTCGCAACGTCTGCTTTCCCGGAATACAGCAGAATAGTTCCCAGGTTCGTTCGTGCGGCGGCCGAATTGGGCTTCAACTCGACGGCGAGCTGGAGCTGGCTGAGAGCTCTCGCATTGTCAGACATCGAGGCGTACACGAGTCCAAGAAGCTCGTGCACCTCAAAATTCCTGGTGGCGTAGGGAAGCACTGTTTGCAGCCGGTGAGCCGCCTCGGCGTATCGACCAGCATCGTAGTCAGTCACTGCAGCCTTATAGACCCGGTCGAGATCTTGCTGAGGACTGCCCTGAGCATGGACAAACGTAGCGCAGCCGGCTACGGCAAGCACCACCAGGGACCTGAGCCGAGGTTTACTGCTCACACACTGTCTCCCAGTTCTCCGCCTGAGCAGGCACACCCAAGAAGAACACCCCGGCAGGGCACCCGTGAAGCGTGCCATGCCGGGGCGTTGACCATCTTAATCCATCCTCTGTGAACCAGTCCCTGCTTTCGCAGGCTCGCTCACAGGAGCTAGTAATAGAACTTCATCGCAAACTGGATCTGGCGCGGAGGAGTGCGCGTGGATCCGATTGCTCCGAAGTGTGGATCTGTGTAATCGCCCGAACCGCCGATGGCTACCACGCCGTTACCGCCAAAATTCGGCTGATTGAAGTTCGGGTGGTTGAGGATGTTGAAGAACTCCGAGCGGAATTCCACGTAGTACCGCTCAGTAAACGGGAACGTCTTGTGCAGCGCGAAGTCGAGGTTGTGGATTCCTGGACCCGAGATCTGGTCGCGTTTGTCGCCCAGCGCGGCGGCGCCGGTCAATGGAATGCAGTTCGGTGCTGAACCTGGAATCGGGGCCAGCGAGTTATCCAACAGACACGCCTGAGTAAAGGCCGCGGGGTTTCCGATCCAGAAAGGCCCGTGATACCCGCCGGAGGTCTTTACGTGTATGCCCGTTTGGGGACTCGTGCCGCGCACGACGATGTCGTTGCAGCCCAGACCCGACGCTGTGCCGCTATGACAACCAAAGCCGAGCGGCTGCCCGCCCTGCAACGTTACGATCCAGTCGGTGGACCAGCCTCCAAGGACCTGATTGGCAATTCCTCCATGGTTCATGAATTGCCGCCCCTTCCCGAACGGCAACTCGTACATGCCGCTGAAGTGAACCACGTGTCGAATATCAAAGTTCGCCAAAGAGTAGTCGAACATTGGACCCAGACCCGGAACAGCATAGGCGCGCAGCGTGTCGGCACTGGTACCGTTCAGCAGGTCGCCGGCATCGCTGAGGGTCTTCGACCATGTATAAGTGAGCAGGAACATCAGCCCATGCGAGACTTGCTGCTGTAACTTCGTTTGCAAGCCGTGATAGGAGCTAACACCGTCGGTCGCCTGGTAACTGCCGCCGCCAAAGTCCGGGAACGGCACACAGCTCAGCTTTCCTGGAGTGGTACCCACGGCAA
>DASSKX010000789.1:0-2512 GCA_035689925.1 Acidobacteriaceae bacterium | reverse complement strand
GGTCCGGATGCAACCGGCGCGGGATGGGTGTACGAGTACGCGATCCTCGACCGAAGCCAAACGAAATCCCTCGCCGATCTGCGGGCGCTCCAGGACTGGTACCTGCGCTATCAGTTGCAGACTGTGCCAGGCGTTGCCGAGGTGGCCGGCATCGGCGGATTCGTACGGCAGTATCAGGTCAATCTCGATCCCCGGAAGCTCTTCTCTTACGGAATTCCGGCATCCATGGTCATCGATCGAGTGCGGCAGAGCACGAACGAGGTGGGCGGCGACGTGCTCGACATGAGCGGCGCCGAGTACATGATCCGCGGCCTGGGCTACCTGCGCTCTCTCTCCGACCTGGAAAATGTTCCCGTTGCGACGAAAAACGGAACTCCCGTACTGGTGCGCGACCTGGGCACAGTCTCATTTGGCGCCGACGTGCGACGCGGGGCCGCCGACTGGCAGGGCGAAGGGGAAACGGTAGGCGGCATCGTGGTGATGCGCGACGGGAGCAACGCGCTGAGTGTCATTGAAGCCGTCAAGGCAAAGCTTCGGGAGATCGCGCCGTCGCTGCCTCCCGGCGTGCAGATTGTTACCGGGTATGACCGCTCGTGGCTGATTAATGAGTCCATCCACACGCTGAAGCGGGACCTCCTCCTTGAGGCGATCATCGTCAGCTTTGTGAGTATCGCGTTCCTGTTCCACTTCCGTTCGGCGCTGGTCCCCATCCTGACGCTGCCGATCGCGGTGCTGGCAGCGTTCATTCCCATGCTGTACCTGCACGTCAGCTCGAACATTATGTCGCTCGGCGGCCTGGCGCTGGCCATCGGCGTCGTAATCGATGCCGCGATCGTGATGGTCGAGAATGGGTACCGGCAACTCGCAGAGCAGCGACCCGACCGAGAAGACGAGCGGCGCCGCATCCTCGTGCGCGCGGCCCAGCAAGTCGGCCCTGCGCTTTTTTATTCCCTCGTCATTATCGTTGTCTCCTTCCTGCCTGTCTTCCTGCTCGAGGCACAGGAAGGCCGCATGTTTCGCCCGCTTGCATGGACCAAGACGCTGGCCCTGGTCTTCTCTTCGCTGCTGTCAATCACGCTTGTGCCTGCGCTGATGCCGCTCTGCCTGCGCGGCAAACTGCGTCCTGAATCGCGTAATCCGGCGGCGCGAGTGACGCAGGCTATCTACCTGCCCGTACTCCGCTGGTGCCTGCGCCACTGGAAATTCGTGCTCGCTCTCAACCTGATCTTCCTGGCCGCCACGGTTCCGCTCTATTTCCGGCTCGGCAGCCAGTTCATGCCCGCTCTCTATGAGGGTTCGGCTCTCTACATGCCAAGCGCGCTCCCCGGGATCTCGGTGCCGCAGGCCGTCTCGCTCATGCAGCAGCAGGACCGAATCATCCGTTCTTTTCCCGAGGTGGCAACCGTTTTCGGAACGGTTGGCCGCTCTGATTCAGCGACGGACAATGCTCCTCTCGACATGTACGACACCACTATCATGCTGAAACCTCGCTCCCAATGGAGCCCAGGCATGACGTACGACAAGCTGATCAGCGCCATGGACCAGAAGCTGCAGTTTCCCGGCCTGACAAACACGTGGACCATGCCTGTCGAGAATCGCCTGGATATGGAACTGACTGGGATTAAGACCCCCATCGGCATCAAAGTGCAGGGACCGGACCTCAGTCGCATTCAGGACATCGGTTCGCAAATCCAGAGCATTCTTTCCGGCTTGCCGCAAACGAGTTCAGCCTTCTCCGAGCGTGTCTCCCAGGGCTTTTATCTCAATGTGGATGTGAACCGTCCGGTAGCGGCCCGCTACGGCCTGACTGTGGCAGACGTGCAGCGAACCATCACTTCGGAAATCGGCGGCGCAGATATTGCGCAAAACATTGAAGGGCGCCGGCGCTTTCCGATTGCGGTCCGCTATCAGCGCGATTTCCGCGACAGCCCCGCCGCGATCGCGCAAGCGCTGATTTCGACCCCATCAGGCGAGCATATCCCCATCGGCGAAGTAGCCCGTGTCTCGTTTTCGCGGGGTCCGGCCATGATTCGCGACGAAGACGGCGCACTCACCGGATATGTTTACCTGACCTTGAAAACGACCAACTACGGCGATTTCGTCAGCCAGGCGACTCGTCTGCTTCAGAAAAAGCTGGCATTGCCTCCCGGTTACACCTGGCGCTGGGCTGGCGAATACGAATTCCAAATCCGTGCTCGGCAGCGGCTGGAAATCATTCTGCCTGTGGTCTTCTTCGTGATCTTTCTCCTGCTGTACCTCGTCTTCAAATCCGCTGCCGAAGCGGCCGTGCTGATATTCCCAACGTTCTATGCCATGTCCGGCGGTTTGCTCCTGCAATGGTTCCTCGGCTACAACTTCAGCGTTGCGGTCTGGGTCGGCTACATCGCTCTGTTCGGCATCGCCGTCGAGACTGGTGTTGTAATGGTCGTCTACCTGCACGAGGCGCTGGAGCACCGTCTGGCTCGTGGTACGCCTCTGAACGATGCAGACATCGAACAGGCCACCATCGATG
>DASSKX010000788.1:0-3588 GCA_035689925.1 Acidobacteriaceae bacterium | reverse complement strand
TCCTCGACGGCTTCTGCGTTCCACCTTCGGCGCCCTGCTCCGCTCCGGTTTCCTCTGCATGCACCAGGGGCATCTCCACCAGATGCTCGCTCAGGAACCACACCTGCATCTCGTTCGTCCGGAGCACGTCACTGATCAGCAGATCATTCGTGCCTTCGTCTTCCATTTCCTCGGCCTTCTTCGCCAGATCGCGCGTGTCTTTGATGATCAGCGCGTGTGCCTCCAGCAGCCGCGAAATCTGCACCGGAACCTCTTCGCGTCCCTTCGGCGGCCGCTCCAGGCGCGTCAGTTCAGCGATATCCGGCGCCATCGCCACGCTCACGCCGCCCAGAATCTGAATCCTCTCCGCCAGCAGGTCCACCAGTTCCACCTGTTCGGCGAAATGCTTATCGAAGAGCAGGTGCAGTTGGTAAAACGTCGGCCCGCCCACCTGCCAGTGCGACTTCTTGTACAAATCCCGCAGCGACGCCGTGTCCGCCAGCAGCACGTTGAGCCGCTCGCATATCTCCCGCCGCGTATCCTCCTCGAGTCCGATCGGCAGGTCGCGAATCACCGTGCCGAACTGCTGAATCTCCTTCGCCTTCTGCCGCCATTCCGGCGTAATCAGATCGAAACCTCTCCGTGTCAGACGGCCCTCCACCCCACGCCCTTCTGAACCCGAGCGATCCACCCCAGAGCGATCAACCTTGTGCGCAGAACTCTTCATCTGCTGTTTCCTCCGTGCCCTTTAGGATGCGTGCAGCCCCGCCTTCGTATCATCGATGTGCAATGCGCAGTTCGTGATTCGCATTACATCGCCGATCGCCAAACGGCGTTACTCTGTTCGCATGAAACCGGAGGACACCGCGATTCTCGAGCAGCCCGCAACCGCTTCGCTCGCCGCCGCTCGCCAGGTGCTGGACCAGGCCCTCGCCGCACGCGCCTTCCCCGGTGCCGCCTTCGGTGTCCTCTGCCGCGATCAGATCGCCATCGATGCCGTCGGCCGCTTTACGTACGACAGCAATGCGCCCGCCGTTCGGCCGGAAACCGTCTTCGACCTCGCCAGCGTCTCCAAAGTGGTCGCCACCACCACGGCTGCCATGATCCTGTACGACCGCGGCCTGCTCGACCTCGACACCCGCGTCGGCGACATCCTGCCCGGATTTGTCGTCGGCATGGAGCACGGCAGCGGCAAGGACCGCGTCACCCTCCGCATGCTGCTCGCGCATAGTTCCGGACTGCCCGGCTACGTCACCTTCTTCCGCGAGCACACCACGCCTCCAGGCCTCTTCCGCGCCGCCCTGCGCCTGCCGCTCGAAGCGCAACCCGGCACCCGCACCGAATACTCCGACCCCGGCTACATCCTCCTCGGCAAAGCCGTTGAGATCCTCTCCGGCGAATGCCTCGACACCTTCTGCGCCCGCGAAATCTTCGCGCCGCTACGCCTCGAGAACACGCGTTTCCGCCCGCCTGCCGCCCTGCGCTCCACCATCCCACCCACGGAGCACGACACCACCTTCCGTCATCGCATCGTTCAGGGCGAAGTGCAGGACGAGAACGCCTTCGTCCTGGGCGGAATCGCCGGCCACGCCGGTGTCTTCTCGAATGCCCGCGACCTGCTCACCATCGCGCAGTGCATCCTCAACCAGGGCCGCACCGCCTCCGGCGCACAGCTTTTCAGCCCCGAGACCCTGCGAGTCTTCGCCACGCGCCAGCGCACGCCCGACGGCAAAGAGCGCGCCCTCGGCTGGGACGTCCCGACACCGCCATCCTCCTCCGGCCGCTACTTCGGCCCGCGCTCCATCGGCCACCTCGGCTACGCCGGTACCTCGATCTGGATCGACCCCGACCAGTCCCTCGCCATCGTGCTACTCACGAATCGCACCTGGCCCGACCGCTCCAATGACGCAATCCGCCAGGTTCGCCCCGCCTTCCACGACGCCGTCGTCGGAGGACTAAGAACCGCGCTCTGATTCACGAAGCCTGCTCGCGCTGACTCACATCCTCCGCCGACGAAGCCGCAAACATCGGCGGATCCCACAGCGGCCGTGTGCCCTCAAACCGCTCCCCCAGCCGATGTTTCCTCACCACCGCCCGCACCACCGCCATCACCCGCTCGTGATACGCCTTCGAGACAAACGCCTTGTCCGCATACCGCGTCTCGTAATCCCTCTTCAGCTGCGGAAAATGCTCCTCCACGAACCGCAGAAACACCGCCCGCGAACACGGCTTCAGAAACAGCGGATTCGCCGAGAAGAAACAAGCCCGCGCCTGCCGCGCCCGAATCGCCATCCGTTCCAGCGCCTGCACCGTATCGGTGATCCCCGGCATCAGCGGCGAACACAAGATCCCCGTCCGCAGCCCCGCCTCGCGCAGCCGCAACACCGTCCGAAACCGCAGATCCGGACGCGGCGCCCGCGGCTCCAGCACCCGCGCCAGCTTCGCATCCGGAGTCGTGATCGTCAGGTGCAGCGTCAGCATGTTCCGCGCCGCAATCCGCTTCAGCAGATCCGTGTCCCGCTCGATCAGCGTCGACTTCGTCACAATCCCCAGCGTCAGCCCCTCCTGCTCCGCGAACACCTCCAGCAGACTCCGCGTCACCTGCGCGCGCCGCTCGATCGGCTGATACGGATCCGTCGCCGTCCCAATCGCGATGTGCTCCCCCGTCTTCACCTGCCGCAATTCCTGCCGCAGCAGCCACGCCGCGTGCTCCTTGATGTAGATCTCCCGCTCGAACGTCATCGGATCCGGCTTGTTCTCCCGGGGTCCCCGGCGACCCTGGTCGCTGGGGTGGATGTACTCGTGGGTGTACCGCGCATAGCAGTAGCGGCAGCCGAACTCGCACCCGCGATACGGATTCACACTCCACACGAAGTAATCGATCCGCTTCGACACCACCCGGTTCAGAATCGACCGCGGCGCCATCGTCCGAAACTCGACGCCGTGCCCGTGATCCGCCGCGTGTCCCTCCGCCGCCAGCCGCGCAATGCCCACCGGCGCAACCGGCCCGGATGGCAGCATCGGGAACAGCGTCGGCGCCTCCGTCCTGCGCATATTCGCTTTTTGTTCGCCCATGCGAGCAAACCTACCGCGGCCCCGCTGCCCCAGTCAAGGCCACGGCTGTTGATTTCCTTCCCTGGAATGCGCTGTCCTGGATGCCCGCCGGCGTTCACCGCGGCAGAAAGATATGAAAGCACGTGCCTTTGCCGGAGGGCGCGGTAGACGTGCGCACGCGGATACTCCCCTCATGCCGCAGAATCACCCCGCGGCTCACCCACAGCCCCAGACCCGTCCCCGCATCGCCTTTGGTCGTGAAGAAGGGATGAAACAGCCGCCCGCGCACCGACTCGTCGATCCCGGACCCGTTATCGGCGATCGTGATGCCCACCCCCGGCCGCCCGCCCTGGTGCCGGTCGTCGACACGCAGCCATACATCCGTGGCGCCGGCCTCGACCGCGTTGCTGATCATGTTGTGAAACACCTGCTGCAGTTCGCCCGCGAAGCCGCTACCTGCCGATCCGTCCGATACCGCCGGTGCACGCGCAGATGCGCATGGCGGAAGGCGTGCACATCCACGGTCATGTTCAGCAGTTCCCGCACATCCACCCG
>DASSKX010000787.1:0-6031 GCA_035689925.1 Acidobacteriaceae bacterium | reverse complement strand
GGGACGGTTGCACTCGTCGCGGTCTTCTTCGCGCCTGTAATCATCTGTCTTGAGGCCGAGCAGATGACGCTGTTTGTGCTGCTGGGGCTTGCGCTGTTTGTGCACCTTGAGAAGAGCCGGCCGGTTCTCGCTGGAGCCGCCCTGAGCCTGGTCATGCTCAAGCCGCACCTTCTGCTGATTTTTCTCATGCTCGCAGCGCTTGAGGTAATTCGCCGGCGACAATTTGCAATTATCGGCGGCTTTCTGGGCGGCTTCGCTGCGATGAATGTCATCGGCGCGACAATGAGTCCGCACATCTGGTCGGATTACCTCCACTCGATGGGTGCGGAAGGCGTACAGAACCAGTTCCTGCCGAACCTCGCCAATGCCACTCGTCTCTTGCTGGGGTCCAGGTTGCTCTGGCCGATGGCGATTCCGGCTACCGTCGCGCTCGTATGGGCGCTTTGGTATTGGAGGCAGCATCGCACTGGCTGGCACTGGTCCGACAGGATGCCCGTGATTGCCGCAGTTTCCGTGCTGATTGCGCCGTATTCATGGCCTTACGATCAGGTGCTTTTCTGGCCCGCGATTCTCAGGGCGTACCCGAGCGCGTCTCGTGCGAGCCGGATGGTGCTGGTTGTGCTCAATCTTGCTGCAATTGCGGTGACGCTGCGTGTCAGGAATCTCGGCAACCTGCTCTATCTCTGGACCGGCCCTGCCTGGATGCTCTGGTGTGTATGGGTGTGGCGTGGTGCAGCGGATGCGCAACGCGAGCGGCGCGCGCAGGCAGAAGCCTCCGCCGGCGCACTTTGACTCCCTTCTCACCAAAGGAGCTTCAGAGCAAACTGCGTCTGTCGCGATGCGGTCGACGTGCTCGTAATGACTCCTGCGGTCGGGGACACACCTGTTGGCGTAAACGTGACCGCATTGGGGGCATTGAAGTTCGCACGATTCAGGATGTTGAACTCTTCGGCGCGGAACTGCAGCCGAAGTCGTTCGCGGATCTGACTGTCCTTCACGAATGCAATGTCCCAGGTGGCGAGTCCGGGGCCGGTCAGCGTGTCTCGACCGAGGTTCCCGTAGAACCCGCTGCCAATCGGCACCGGCAAAAACGCGGCAGGATTGAACCACTGCGTTGGCTTGCCTTCGATCACACGGCCCGTGAACCTGGGGTTGATGAAGGGCCGAACTGGATTGCGTGTGTCTCCGTTGTTCGAGGGGTTGTAACTGAGCTGGGGCGTGAAGGGAAATCCGGATTGCAGCGTCGCGATACTGTCGATCATCCAGCCGCCTGCCAGGCCATTGGCGAATCCGTGCAGACCGGAACCAAAGTGGGCGTCTTGCCCGAATGGGAGCGCATATACCGCACTCAGCACCGCGATATGTCTCACATCGAAATTCGCCAGCCCGCGGTCGGCACGCAGGTCGTATGGATTCGAGGCTGTCGCTGGTTCTCCTCCGGAGGTTGTCGAGTTGGGTGAGTCTCCATCGCCGATGGCCTTCGACCATGTATAAACGCCCCGCCAGGAAAGGCCTCCGCTGAAGCGATGGCTGACATCGACGTCGAGAGCGTTATACGAGCTGTCCCCGCGGGAGAAGTACGTCCACGTATTGGCCAGAGCGGGATTGGCGCGTACCGAGGTCGGGAGATAGTAGGTTCCGTCAGGAATTGGGATACCCGCCAGCGCGGAGGGGAAATTGCCGGGGTAGACCGCGGGACAGGGCGCATTCGGACAGCGGACCGGAACGGGCTCATTGGCGTCGATGCCGATCAACTCGTGATAGCCATGCGAACCTGTGTATCCGAGCCGGAGGGCCGTATTGCGGCCAAGTGCCTGCTCGATGCGAAAGCTATATGAAATCAACGTCGGTGTCCTGAGATCGGGCTGAACGCCTCCCGGCACCAGCTTGGCCGCAGCTGGAGCAGTGGAACTTGTGATCAGAGGCAACGTGCTGACGTTCGCATTGGGCAGGCTGTAGGTTGGATTGAACGGAGCATTCTGATCCGTTCTGTACCCCAGCGCATCCTGCAGATCGTTATAGACGCCAAACGCCGCTTTGAGCACGGTCTGATCCGAGCCGCGAAATGGACTCCACGCCACAGCGATACGGGGCTGAGGCAAAAACTTCGCGTAATTCTTAGTGAATGCCGAACTGGATACGCGGGGCTGGCTCGAAATCACATCGTTCGCATAGGTGTACGTCGCCGCTCGGCCATGCGCCTCGTTCCAGCCGGAACTTGACTCAGCACGGAAGCCGACTGTGGCGGTTAAATGCGGCGTAAGGCGCATTGTGTCCTGAACAAACCATGCGCCGAAAAGAGACCGCCAGTTCATGGGAGTGGGGGCAGCGTCGTAGAGCAGCGTACTGGCGACACTCTGAAGAAAAGTCTGCAGGCTGGTAAACGTCGCCTGTCCATACTGGCTCAAAGCCAGCCTTTCGTTGGACTGAAAGCGCTGGAGCCAGACACCGGTGCTTATCTGGTTGGCGCCCTTGGAGAGGGAGACGTGGTCCTCCCAGGTAAACAAGTTGCGGTACACGTCCAGGTTGCTGCCGTTGTTGCTTCCGGCGAGAGAGAGCTGTGCGGTGGGATTGGAGGTGGCGCTGCCGCCAACCACGATTGCGCCGATGGGCCGGCCGGCGATGAATCCCGGCAGGGCAGCCGCAGGGCTTCCGGGCGTGGGCTCGCCTGTGAAGTAGTAGCCGGCCCGCGAAAAGCCAATCGTTGCCTGATTCAGCAGCGCGGGAGAGAAAACGTGCGCCTCGCTGAGGCTGGCGACCTGCTCGCGGAGGCTCTCTACATCTGTGGACCAGGCATTGGTGCTGGTGGGTGTGGTGTCGGCGCTGTCATCAATCGTATAGATCGCGTTCCATGTATCGGACTGCGAGAAGAGATGATCCACCCGTGCCGTACCGAAGTCGTCGCGAATCACCTGCAGCGGTGAATTGAATGCCTCAGCGATACCGCCGAAATCCGGCGCGCCGGGGCTCGGTGCCGGCCATGCCGCAACGAGCGGTGAGGTCCCGACAAAGACCATGCCCGACGCAGGGCAGGGCGCAGGTGCGGGCGTTACGAGTTTGCAGGGAAGATATCCGGCGCGCGCGTTATTGTCTGGAACGAGATCGACGCCGGTTTGGTGCAGATGCTGCGTGAGCTCCTCGAAGTTGGCAAAGCCGAAGGTCTTGTCTTTGCGAATCGGACCGCGGAGCGATGCGCCGTACTGATTGCGCTGGAATCCGGGGGCGGAGCCGGGATCGAAGTAGTTGGCTGCATCGAGAACATTGTTGCGCAGGAATTCGTACGCCGAACCGTGCATCTGATTCGAGCCGCGCCGTGTGACCAGCACAACCTGCGCACCGGGGCGTTTGCCAAACTCAGCTCCATAGTCGTCGCGCAGGACGTTGAATTCCTCGATCGCATCGACCCCGAGAAGCTGGCCGCTCGTGCCACCCGGCTGCATGTTGTTTTCTGCCGCGCCGGTGAATTCAATTCCGTTCAGAAGAAAGATGTTTTGTTGTGGTCGGTTGCCGGATACGGCGAAGTTGTTGCCGTTGGTGGAATTGGATACGCCGGTTCCTCCCACTTTCGCCGAGGTGAAGTTCACCACGCCGGGGCTGAGGGTCGTCAGCAGGTCGAAGCTGCGGCCGTTCAGCGGCAGGTTGCTGATTTGTTCTCCGCTGACGAGGCCGGAAATGTCCGACGTTGTAGTACTGACCACCGGCGCGTCGGCATCGACGGTGACCTGATCGGAAACAGGGCCGACCCGCATTTGCACGTCGACGACGGCATCCTGCCCCACCGCAAGCTGAATCCCCTTGCGCACCACGTCGCGAAACCCTTGCCTGGTGACGTGGATCTCATAGGTGCCGACCGCGAGTGAGCGGAGCGCGTAATGCCCTGCGGCATCCGTAGTTGTGGTGCGTTTCAAGCCGAGATCGGCGCTGCCGGCCGTAATTTGCGCAGCCGGGATTCTGGCCCCGCTCTCGTCGACGACTGTGCCGGTTATCCCCGCTGTGACCTGGGCATGCGCAACGAGGGAGCCCAGTGCTGCGATGCTCATGAGTGCAAAGGAACGAAGCCGAAGCAAAGTGCGGAGAGTGAGCATGTCGCTTTCCAGGGAAGATGTGATTCTATACGAGTCAATTCGTTAAAGCAGGGTGAATGAAGGCGACATAAACTGATGTGCGGCGTGGCGGACACCCCTGAGCGAATCCTTTCCGCAGGCGTTCGGCAGTGGGGGGGCAGCGGGGGAGAGGAGCGGCGTTACGCATGGTAAACTTCGGATGTGCGCATCTCTTCGGCGGTCCTAATTCGATACCAGCGGACTGCCGTTGCATTTCTGCTGTGCGCACTGGCGCTTTCCTTTGCCGTGGAGGCCAAAGTCGGGTGGTATGGTCCGGCGAAAGGGCCATTCACGGACGTGCGCTCCGCAAAGGCGATGCCAGCCGATAGGCACGAACTCGCCGCAGCGGCCGCTCCGTTTGTCGAGCCACATCAGGCGCCGGCGTGCTGGACGCTTCTGGCGGTCGTTGCGACTGCAGTCGCTGCCGCGCTGATCCGTACCCCGGAGTCTCACCTCCCGCCCGCTGCCCATCCGGTTCCCGCAGGGTTCTATCTCTCTCCGCACATCTCGTTTCGCCCTCCTCCCGCCGCGTAGGCCTTCGTAGCATTTCCTCTGCCGGGTCGCGCTTCCTCAGGCGCGCGATTCCGCGCTCTCAGCATTTCTGACAAACGAGAGGTTTCAACTATGGCTCTGCTGTCTCCGGCGAGGTGGCATGTGCTCCCGCTTTTGGTTCTGCTTCCAGCAGCCGCATGCGTGGGCTGCCGCCACGACGATGTTTCTGCCAAAACGACAGCTTCGTCCGATGCAGCGCTGGCGGTCGCTCCGGTGGTGCAGCCGAAGCGCGCCACGCTTTCCAACAAAGTCGACGTCGCGGGTGAGCTGCTGCCGTATCAGGAAGTCGAGCTTCATGCCAAAGTCTCTGGCTACATCAAGCACATTTACGTCGATATCGGCGACCGCGTGCACACCGGAGAGGATCTGGCGGACCTTGAAATTCCTGAACTGATGGCGCAGGTCTCGGGCGCACAGGCGGGTATCCAGAGGGCCGAGGGTGACGTAGAGCGCGCCAAAAGCACTGTGCTTCGGGCCGAAGCGGATCACGCTGCGCTGCATTCCGCGTACACCAGGCTGAAGCAGGCCGCCGCCCAACCGGGGCTGGTCGCGCAACAGGAACTCGATGATGCGCAGGCGAAGGATTCGGCGTCCGAGGCGGAGATCGATGCAGCGAAGGCGAACCTGTCCGCTATGCAGCACGCGCTGGAAGTAGCCAAGGCAAACAGCCAGCGTTACACGGCGCTCGCCAGTTACTCGCATATCCTTGCCCCGTTCGATGGCGTGGTGACCTGGCGCTATTCCGATACCGGGGCTCTGGTGCAGGCCGGCACATCAAGCGCGGGGGCGCAGCCCGTGGTGAAGCTGGCGCAGGTGGACATGCTGCGATTGCGGCTGCCGGTCCCAGAGGCGCTTGCCGGGTACGTGCGGGAAGGGGATGCGGCGCAGATTCATATTGAAGCGACGGGTCAGAACCTGACGGGCAAGGTGGTTCGCACCACCAGCGCGCTCGATTCTTCCACCCGCACCCTGCAGGTGGAAATTGATCTGAAGAACAGCGGGAAGCAACTGCTGCCGGGCATGTACGCGGACGTAACGCTGAACATCCGCCGGACGGGCACCGGGCTCACGCTGCCTGTTGAAGCCATTGATCAGTCGGGCTCTACGCCCTTTGCTTATGTCGTCGATGCGCAGGGACGGCTGCAGAAGCGGACGCTGCGCCTGGGCATTCAGACGCCCACGCGGGTCGAGGTGATTGCGGGCGTGACGGACAGCGATCAGGTCGTGGCGACGAATCTCGCGTCGTACTCGGCCGGCGAGCAGGTGCGGACGCAGCCCGCGGCCCTGCCGGAGTCCGATTCCAGCAGCGGAAACGGAGACGAGTAGTCGCGATGTCGAGATTCGCACTCCGCTTCCCGTATTTCATCCTGATGGTG
>DASSKX010000786.1:0-3325 GCA_035689925.1 Acidobacteriaceae bacterium | reverse complement strand
GCTTCTTCGCATCGACGACCGTGCCCTCTAGCAGCGCACCTCGCGGGATCGCCAGCACATTGCCCTCAAACACGTCGCTTGCTGCCGTCGCCTGGAACATCGCACCCGGCTGCAGCCTGGTCACATCCAGCGGCTCACTGGTGCGAGCCTGCAGCAGCGTGCCCGCAGGAATGGTCACCGGCCCGCTCACCGGCTGCGGAGCCGGATAGCCGCCATATCCCGGATATTGATTCGGGTATGGATTCGGGTACTGCCCCTGACTCGGGTACTGCGGATACGCGCCCCGGTTTGGATACTGGTTCGGGTACGGCTGCCGATTCGGATACTGATTCGGATAGCCCCCCTGGCTCTGCTGCTGTGTCGGATAGGGCTGCTGCCGCGCCGGAGGCGCTGTCTGGTCCGGCGGCGGAGGCGGCGGCAGCTGATCGTTCTGCGCAGTCGCCGGAGGCGCCGGTTCCGGCTGCTCATCCGGCGGTGGCGGAGCCTGATCGTCCGCCTGATCCGGCGGCGGAGGCACCTGCTCCTGCTGCTGCGTCGTGTTCTGATCCTGATTCTGCGCAGCCGCGCCCTGGTTCCCACCCGCAACCGTGATCTTGTCCTGAATTCCGGCGACGCCGGCGACATTCGCCGCCACCGTCTCGGCTTCCTGGCGCTGCTTGTCCGTTTGCACGGTGCCGGTCAGGGTGACGACGCGATTCGCCGTGGTCGCCTTGATGTTCGTGCCCTGCAGCCCCGCGTCATTGCGAATCGCCGCCGCCACGCTGGCCTGCAAATCGCCGTCATTGTCGCTTGCAGCCTGCGCCAACCCGATGGGAGCTCCCACGAGCCCCACGAGCGCAAACGCCGCGCTCATCCTCCACGAAATGTTCTTATGAATACGCATGGCAGCCGCTCCCGCGCTTCGCGTTCCTTGCGCCTGCGTCCGTGGGTGCCGGCGCAGAGCCCTCCGAAGCGTCCCCTTTTCCAACCACTTCCAACACCTATCTGGACGAAAAGTTGTGCCGGGAAGCCGCACCCCGCAAACAGCTAACGCCGATGCCTGCGGTAACGTTCAATCAGCGTAGTCGTTGAGCTGTCGTGGCTTCCGGCGGCGGGTCCGGAACCCTCCAGTTCTCCGATAATCTTCTTCGCCAGCACCTTGCCCAGTTCCACGCCCCACTGGTCGAACGAATCGATCTGCCAGATAACGCCCTGCGTGAACACGCTATGCTCATACATCGCCACCAGCTTGCCCAGAGTCTCCGGCGTTAGCTCCTGGAGCAGAAAGGTGCTCGATGGCCGATTGCCCTCGAACACCCGGTGCGGAACCAGCCAGTCCGGCGTGCCCTCCGCCTTCACGTCCTCAGCCGTCTTCCCGAAGGCCAGCGCCTCGCCCTGCGCGAAGACATTGGCCATCAGCAGGTCATGATGGTTTCCCAGCGGATTCAGCGTCTTCGCAAAACCGATGAAGTCGCACGGAATGAGCCGCGTTCCCTGATGGATCAGTTGGTAAAACGAGTGCTGCCCGTTGGTCCCCGGCTCGCCCCAGAAAATCGGTCCCGTCTCGTACTGCACCCGTTCGCCCGACAGCGTCACGTGCTTGCCGTTGCTCTCCATCGTCAGCTGTTGCAGATAAGCAGGGAAGCGCTTCAGGTACTGATCGTAGGGGAGCACCGCCACCGTCTCCGCTCCGAAGAAATCCGCGTACCAGACCGTCAGCAGCCCCATCAGCACCGGCAGATTCTTTTCAAACGGTGCCGTCCGGTAATGCTCGTCTATGGCATGGAAACCGGCCAGCATTTGCCGGAAGTTCTCCGGCCCGATGGCCAGCATCGTCGACAGTCCGATCGCCGAATCCATTGAGTACCGGCCGCCCACCCAGTCCCAGAAGCCGAACATGTTCGCTGTGTCGATGCCAAACTTCGATACCTCTTTCGCATTCGTCGAGACCGCGACGAAGTGCTTTGCCACCGCCTTCTCATCCTTCAGCCTCTTCAGCGACCACTCCCGCGCCGTCTGCGCGTTCGTCATCGTCTCCAGCGTGGTAAAGGTCTTCGACGAAACGATGAACAGCGTCTCTTCCGGATCGAGATCCTGCGTCGCCTCGGCGAAATCCGTCCCATCCACGTTCGACACAAACCGGAACGTCATATCCCGCTGGCTGTAGTGGCGCAGCGCCTCGTACGCCATCACCGGCCCCAGATCCGACCCGCCAATCCCGATGTTGATCACGTTGCGGATGCGCTTGCCCGTGAACCCCTTCCACTGGCCGCTGCGCACGCGGTTCGAGAAATCCGCCATCCGGTCCAGCACGTCGTGCACGCCAGGAACGACGTTCTCGCCATCCACCAGGATCTTCGCGTCCCGCGGCGCGCGCAGCGCCGTGTGCAGCACGGCCCGCTTCTCCGTGATGTTGATCTTCTCGCCGCTGAACATTGCGTTGATGCGTTCCCGCAGCCCGCTCTGCTCCGCCAGTTGCAGCAGCAACTGCACCGTCTCGTCCGTCACCCGATGCTTCGAGTAATCGAAATAGATCCCCTCCGCCTCCAGCGCCAGTCTCTTCCCACGCTCTGCATCGCTCTGGAACAGCTCGCGCAGAGTCCGATTCCGGACCGTTTCGTAATGCGCCTGCAGCGCTTTCCAGGCGGGCAGTTGGGTCAGGGGGGTCTGAACGGCGGTCGCAGTGGCGCTCATGGCGGGTCTCTCCGGAAGAAAGATGTGCTGTCTAGTTGTGATTCCGGCGCGACGCAGGCGGTCGCACGGATGGGCCCATTCCGGCCTCAATTTTAGTCACAAACGCGCACACCCGTGGAGCAGGCACGGAATGGCAGCTGCCGCACCCCTTGTCCTTTGTGCACCTGTCCTTTGTGCGCTCGAACGCAGCGGTGGACCGGCCTGAACTTCCGTAACTGAGTCGCGGCGATTTCTTCTTGCCCTCATTCCTCGCGCAGCCTACCCTAAAAATGAGGAAAGCTCTGTTCTCAGGAACAGAGCTTTTTCTTTCAGCCCACGGCGTCGTTTTTTTCTACCGGCTACAGGCCACCGGTCACGGGCTGTCGTTGAGCGCTCTTTGAGAACTCTGTGCTGAGCCCTGAGTGGGTATCCCATGTCTCCTGGAGCTGCAGACATGAGCGGGACGCGGCCGTGATTGATCACCTTGCGGCCGTGATTGATCACCTCGCGACCGTCACCTGATCATCGACGGCCTCGAGCGAAGTGATCGCCCTGCAATCATCTGCGAGGTTGATGACCGCGACATGATCATTCAGGGCCTTGATCGGGTCAAACACGGCCCTCACCGAAGTGCCCGGCCCTCAATCATCGAGGCCCGTTCACGGCCGCGACT
>DASSKX010000785.1:0-5396 GCA_035689925.1 Acidobacteriaceae bacterium | reverse complement strand
GGGCGGCAGGCGTGGGCACTGAATGAAGAGCAGAGCCAGCCGTTCTTTCGGCAGGCGCTGGATGCGGGCATCAACTTCTTCGACACGGCGAACGTGTACTCGAGCGGCGCGAGCGAGGAGGTGCTTGGGCGCTTTCTGAAGAGGAATGTGCGGCGCGAAGCGGTGGTCGTTGCGACGAAGGTGTACGGCGTGATGCGCGAGGAGCCGAACGGCGGGGGGCTTTCGCGGAAAGCCATCCTGCATGAGATTGACGAGAGCCTGCGCCGGTTGCAGATGGATTACGTCGATCTGTACCAGATTCATCGCTGGGATTACGACACGCCGATTGAGGAGACGCTGGAGGCGCTCCACGATCTGGTGAAGTCGGGGAAGGTGCGGTATATCGGGGCGTCGTCGATGTACTCGTGGCAATTCGCGAAGGCGCTGTATCTGGCCGATCTGCACGGCTGGACGCGCTTCGTCTCGATGCAGAACCACTACAACCTGCTCTATCGGGAAGAGGAGCGGGAGATGAATCCGCTGTGCCGGGCGGAGGGCATCGGCATTATTCCGTGGAGTCCGCTGGCACGCGGCCGACTGGCGCGGCCGTGGCAAAGCGAGACGACGAAGCGGTCGGAGACGGATCGGTTTGGCAACACGATGTATGCGCGAACGGAAGACGCCGACCGCACCGTAGTGGACTGCCTCACGCATATCGCACAGCGGCGGGGTGTCCCCCAGGCGCAGGTCGCGCTGGCATGGATGCTGACAAAGCCGGAGATTACCGCGCCGATCGTCGGCGCGAGCAAGCCGCATCATCTGGAGGACGCGGTGGCCGCGGTCTCGCTGCGGCTGAGTCCGGAGGAGATTCTGGATCTGGAGCAGCCGTATGTGCCGCACCCGGTGCTCGGATTCAGCTGAGGGACTGGCCGGCCCCGGCATTCGCGCTTCGCGCACACCCATCTTCGAACAGCGGGAGACGTGGGCGCACCCATCGGGATTAGCCGGTGACGGCGAGTTCTTCTTCGAGGAGCTGTTTCTGGAAGAGGCTGGCGTAATAGCCGCCGAGGGCGAGGAGTTCTTCGTGGGTGCCGAGTTCGGCGATGCGGCCGCGAACGAGCACGGCGATGCGGTCGGCATGGCGCACGGTCGAGATGCGGTGGGAGATGAGGATCGTGGTGCGGCCTTCCATGACGGCGCGCAGCTCCTGGAGGATGCGCTCTTCGGTGTAGGTGTCGACGCTGGCAAGGGCGTCGTCGAGGATAAGGATGCGCGGGTTGCGCAGAATGGCGCGGGCGAGGGCCGTGCGCTGCTTCTGTCCGCCGGAGAGGGTGAGGCCGCGCTCGCCGACCATGGTTTGGAAGGCGTGCGGGAACTGCTCGAATTCGTCCCGGATGTGCGCAGCCTGCGCGGCGCGCTCCACGCCGGCGGGGTCGGCGCCTTCGACGCCGAAGGCGATGTTGTCGTGAATGCTGGTCGAGAAGAGGAAGGTCTCCTGCGGGACGACGCCGATCGCGGCATGCAGCGCGTCGAGCGGGTAGTCGCGAATGGGGCGGCCGTCGATGAGAACCGACCCGGGAGGCGCGTCGTAGAGACGAGGGATGAGATTGACCAGCGATGACTTGCCGGATCCGGTGGGGCCGACGAGCGCGAGGCTCGATCCGGCGGGGATGCGCAGGGAGACGCCGTGGAGGACTTCGACGGGCTTTTCTGCCGGGTAGGCGAAGTGGAGGTCGCGGAATTCGATCTCGCCCTGGATGTTCACCTGCTCGGGTGCCAGCACCGCGGCGCTGTCGTCGATGGCGGGCTTGGCGATGAGCAGTTCGTGGATGCGGCCCACCGAGGCGGTGCCGCGCTCGAAGAGGTTGACGACGTAGCCGAGCGCGATGATGGGCCACATCAGCATTTGCAGGAACATGGTGAAGGTGACGAATCCCTTGATGCCGATGCGATGGGTGAGGACCTCGTGTCCGCCGACGAGGAGGGCGATGACCATGCCGACGCCGAGCATGAATTCGAGCGTCGGCCACAGCATGCCCATGAGGCGGACGAGACGGAGGGCGCGGCGGATGTACTCCTTGTTGGCGCGCTCGAAGGCGTGGATCTGGGCCTCTTCCTGAGCGAAGGCGCGAATGAGACGCGCGCCGGAGAAGTTCTCCTGGGCGAGAGCGGAGATGTCGGAGAACATGGCCTGGATGCGCTCGAAGCGGTCGTGAATCTTGCGGCCCATGAACTGGATGAGAATGCTGGCGAGCGGCATGGGCGCGAGCGCGGTGAGGGTGAGAAACGGGCTGATGCGCAGCAGATAGTAGAGCGACAAGGCCGAGAAGAGCACCGTGTTGACGGTGTACATGATGGCCGGGCCGAGCAGCATGCGGACCGCGGCAAGATCGTTGGTCATGCGCGCCATGATGTCGCCGGTGCGATGCTCGTGGTAGTACGCGGCGGGCTGCTTTTCAAGCTGGCGGAAGAGGTCGTTGCGGAGGTCGAACTCGATGTCGCGGGAGATGCCGATGAGAATCCAGCGCATCCAGAAGAGCATGACGCCGTGGGCGATGGTGATGGCGAGGATCAGGCCGGCGTAGGCGAAGATCCTGTGCCAGCTGACGCCGAATCGCGCGAGATCGTCGCTGGCCGCGCCGAGCGCGCGGGGAAACTGGACCCAGATGAGGTTCGCGATGACGGTGCAGAGGCAGCCCCAGAGGTAGCCGCGCCAGTAGCGCAGCATGTAGGGATAGAGGGGCTTGAGTTTGGAGAACATCGGCGATCGCTTCCTATGTAGATGTTCTCAGAAGCAAATAAGCTCCAGCGAGTCCGAAGAGAAGATCGGGGGACCAGGCGGCGAGGACGGCGGGCAGCCAGCTGACGTTGCCCATGTTCTCAAAGAAGGCCGAAATGACGTAGTAGGTGATGGCGACACCAATGGCCACGCCGATGCCGGAGAGCGAGCCGCGCTTGCCCATGGAGAGCGCAAAAGGGATGGCGAGCAGGCTCATGACCAGCGTGATGAGCGGGTAGGCGAGCTTGTGGTTCAGCTGCACGCGGAGGGGCACGGTGTTGAATCCGCTCTGGCGCAGAGAGTGGATGTAGCGGGCCAGCTCGGCAAAGCTCATCTCCTGCGACTGGCGCACTTCGCGGGTGAAGTAGGAGGGCGGCTCGAAGACTTCCTGGAAGGTGCTGACCGGGAAGGTGCGGAAGCTGGTGATTTGGTCGGCCTGGAAGGTGCGCTCCCAGCCAGTTTCGAAGACCCAGCTATGCAGGTTCGGCTCCCAGTGCGCGTCGGTGGCGTGCACGCGCTTAATGAGCGCAAAGGTGGCGGGGTCGAATTCGAAGACGCTGATGTTGCCGAAGGCGCTGATCTCGGGGTCGAAGTATTCGTAGTAGAAGATGACCGCCGGTTCGCCGGGGCGTTGCTGGCCGAACATCCAGTTGCGTCCGGGGTGCTCGACGGTCTCGGGCGGCTTGCCTTTGATCACGTTGCGCAGGGCTTCCTGCTTGCGGTTGGCCTGGGGCAGGTAGAACTCATCGAAGGCGAAGAGGGAGACGGAGAGAATCGCCGCGATGGCCAGAACCGGGACGCTGATGCGGTAGAGGCTGATGCCGGTGGCCTTCATCGCGGTGATTTCGCTGTTGCGGTTCATCACGCCGAAGACGACCAGCACGCCGATGAGCACGCTGAGCGGCGTGATGAGGTAGATCATGCTCGGCGTGAGGTTGATGAGGTATTCGCCGACGGTGACCAGGGGTGTGCGGTTGCGGATGATGTCGCCCAGCAGCTCGAAGAAGGTGAAGATCAGCATCAGCATGACGAAGGTGATGAGCACCATGCCGAAGGTGAGCAGGAATTCGCGCAGGACGTATTCGTCAAGGATCAGCGGAAAGCGTCCGCGGCTGACGCGGTGTCGCGTGGGGAAGGCAAGCGTGGAGGCGGATTCGGCGGGCTTGCTGGTGCGCAGGCGGATCCAGTTCGCGGCCGAGGTGAGCGCGGTGAGCATGCCGCCGCCGGTCGACATCTGCCGGAGCAGGACGACGCCGCAGAGCGCGAAGAGGATGTTGGCCTCCCACACGCCGGCCCAGGCCGGGATTTTGTTCTGCCGCGCCAGCGCCGTTCCTGTGGAGGAGAGGAAGTAATAGAGGAAGACCAGGCCGATGGTGAGGACGAAGCCGCCACTCTTGCCGCCGCGGCGCGACGCGATGCCGAGCGGCACGCCGACGAGCATCAGCACGAGGCACGCGGCCGGATAGGCGAGGCGCTTCTGGAACTCGATCTGATACAGGCGGCCGTTTTTGCCCTGGGTTCTGGCCAGCAATTCGCCGTTGTCCATGGCGAGCATGGGCGTGTCGCTCTTGCCGAGGCGCACGTCTTCCTGCGCGCTGGTCTGGATGGGGAGATCGGTCTGCGCAAAGGTGGAGACCGTGTACTGATCCGGTTGTCCGGGAACGGTCGAGTGTTCTTCGCCATTGCGCAGGCGCATGGTGACGGTCTGGTGCGGTCCGGTGACGACGGTGGCGCGGTCGGCGGTGATGATCTTCGGGGCGTTCGGATTGCTGACGTCGGCCAGGAAAACGTCGCCCCAGCTGGCGGCGTGCTGCGCGGTGCGGACATCCTGCACGTAGAGGACGTAGTTTTTGAAGTCCTCGTAGAAGACGCGCGGCTGGACCTCATAGGAGGCCTGGGCGTTCACCAGTGCGTTCTGCTGGCGGAGCATGGCCCGTGTGGCGCGGGGCGCAAAGTACATGGTGTTCGCGAGGCTCAGGGCCCAGGCGAGGACGGAAACCATGCCGACGATGCGAACAAAGCTCCACACGCCCATCCCGCAGGCGCGCATCGCGGTCACTTCGCTGTCGGCGGCGAGGCGGCTGAGGCCGAGCAGGATGCCGACCAGCACGGCCATCGGGATGGTGACTGTGAACATGTCCGGCATCATGAAGAGGACGATTTTGACGACGGAGCCGAAGGAGGCGCTGTTGCGGACGAGCAGCGCGAGCAGGGCGGGCAGATAGCGGATGAAGAGGACGAAGGTGAAGATGGCGCCGCCGATCAGGGCATGGGACACCACTTCCTTGAGGATGTACCGGGTGAGAATCCGCACGTTCGAAGAACTTCCGGTATCAGTCTATCGCGGGGTAAACGAGCGCAGGCGCAGGCTGTTGGCGAGGACGCTCACCGAACTGAGCGCCATGGCGGCGCTGGCGATGGCGGGGCTGAGCAGGATGCCGAAGGCGGGGTAGAGGGCGCCGGCGGCGATGGGGATGCCGAGCAGGTTGTATCCAAAGGCCCAGCCGAGGTTTTGGCGCATGGTGCGCAGGGCGCGGCGGGCGAGCAGGACGGCTTCGAGGATCTGGCGCGGCTCACCGTGGAGCAGGATGGCGTCGCCGGCTTCGCGAGCCAGATCGGCGCCGGTTCCCATGGCGAG
>DASSKX010000784.1:0-2663 GCA_035689925.1 Acidobacteriaceae bacterium | reverse complement strand
ATCCACCGGCCCAGCCGAGCGGATAGAAGCTCCAGCCGAATGGGCTATAGAACGGTGACGGCCCGATGAATGTGTAGCCGATCCTGTACGGATCCCAGTACCAGCCGGGAGCGTAGCCCTCGCCGTACGTGCTGGCAATCTGCTGGTTGGCCTGCGACAGGTAGTCGGAGCGCAGACTGCTCCAGCGGTACAGTCCACTCTGCTCCTCAGCATTCACGTTGAACTTCGCCGGCTTGAGTTCGGTGTTGTCCGACAGATTAATTTCGTGACCACTCTTCACAGCCACGAATTTGTCGTTCGGTCGCAGCGCTGCTGCTTCGCCTTTGAAGACCTTCACAGAATTGCTGTCCGCGTCGAATTCGTAGAGTCCCGGCTTCACCAGCTGCACCGGCACCTGAGCTTCCAGCACGTGCAGATCGTTCTCCTTATAGATCTGATCGACTTCAACGGCCGCTCGGCCGCGATTCAGCTCGACAACCGTATTGGTCAACTCCGGGCTGACCATCTTCGCCGCGCTGTTTTCTCCGAGCCGGAAGTACACCCCTGGCGTGAGCAGCAGCTCGGCGCGGCCGTTCTCGGTCGAGATCTCCTGGCCGGGGTGCAGCGTCACCGATCCGATGGATTTCTCCGTGACAGGCTGCCCGTCGACGGAGACGGAGCCCTCGACATAATTGAGCGTCCCTGGCACGGCTGAGCTGGCCGGCTGGGAATTCTGCATATCCGCAGCAAAAAGGGCCGGTGAGCACAAGACCGCCAGGGCTGTGATCAGAGTTGTTCTGAGCCTTGGCATATCCATAAAAACCTCTGTTTATTAGACGGTTAACAGAGGCCAAACGATTCAACCAGAGCGGCTCTAGGCGCGCACGGCACACCCGCGCAAACGATGGCAAAAGCAGCGTTTTCGGACGCAAAAACGCCCCTGCTGATCCAAGCAGGGGCGTTGCTGAGTAGTCGGTGATTAAACGTTGTACGTCGTCGACGACACGCGTCCGCCGCGGCCGGTCCAGTTGGTGTGGAAGAACTGCCCGCGTGCCTGGTCCACCCGCTCGTAAGTATGCGCGCCGAAGAAGTCACGCTGCGCCTGCAGCAGATTGGCAGGCAGCCGCTCCGTGCGGTATCCGTCGTAGAACGAGAGCGCGGTCGAGATCGCCGGAGCCGGCACACCGAGCGCAATCGCTTTCACGACGGCCTTGCGCCACGATGCCTGATACTCATTCAGCACGCCGGAGAAGAAGCTGTCGAAAAGCAGGTTGTGCAGGTCAGGCTTCTTGTCGTAGGCCTCCTTAATCTTGCCGAGGAAGCGGCTGCGAATGATGCATCCGCCGCGCCACATCAGGGCGATGCCGCCCATGTTCACGCGCCAGCCGAAAGCCTTCGCCGCCTCGCGCAGCAGCATGTATCCCTGCGCGTAGCTGATGATCTTTGAGCAGTAGAGCCCCCGGCGCACATTCTCGATGAAATCGTTGCGGTCGGCAGTGGCTGCTTCGCCCGTCGGGCCCTTCAGAACCTTCGACGCAGTGACGCGTTCTTCCTTAATCGCAGAGAGGCAGCGCGCGAAGACGGATTCGCCAATGAGCGTCACCGGCATGCCAAGGTCGAGAGCGCTCTCAACCGTCCACTTGCCGGTGCCTTTCTGCCCGGCGGTGTCGAGGATCTTGTCGACCAGCGGCGTGCCGTCCTCATCCTTCTTCGCAAAGATCTGACTCGAAATTTCAATCAGGAAGCTGTCCAGCTCGCCCTTGTTCCACTCCGCGAAGACTTTGGCCAGTTCGTCGGGAGTGAGATTCAGCGCGTGCTTCAGGATGTCGTACGCCTCGCAGATCAGCTGCATGTCGCCGTACTCGATCCCGTTGTGGACCATCTTCACGTAGTGTCCAGCGCCGGCATCGCCGACCCAGTCGCAGCACGGGGTGCCGTCGTCTACCTTCGCCGCAATCGACTGGAAGATGTTCTTAACGTGCGGCCAGGCGTCAGGATTGCCGCCGGGCATGATCGACGGGCCGAAGCGCGCCCCTTCCTCGCCGCCGGATACGCCGGTGCCGATGAACAGAATGCCCTTCGCCGCGAGGTCCTTCGTTCTGCGGTTGGAGTCGGTAAACAGAGAATTGCCGCCGTCGATCACGATGTCGCCGGCCTCGAGGTAAGGCAGCACGTGCTCGATCATCTGATCCACCGTGTCGCCGGCCTTCACCATCAGCATCACGCGCCGCGGCCGCTTCAACAGCGAGACGAACTCCTGAATCGAATGAGCGCCCACCACCTGGGTACCTTTCGCTTCGTTCGCGAGGAAGTCGTCAACTTTGGAAACGGTCCGGTTGAACACCGCGACTTTGAACCCGTGGTCGTTCATGTTCAGGACCAGGTTCTGTCCCATGACAGCGAGGCCGATCAGGCCGATATCGCAGGTTGCGTCTGGCATACATTCTCCGAACAGGGAAGTAAGTGAATCTGCGCGTTCCGCAGGAGTACCTGCCCTGCGGAAGCTAATAGCCGGCGGCTTCGCCGTAGTGCTGCCGATGATCCTGGCCGCCTTCCAGCGCGCCCGTCTTCGGATCGACGGCAATGCATTCGCCGTCGCTCCAGTGGCGGCCAACTTTCAGCTTATATCCATCGGCCCGCAGTCCATCGACCGTGGACGGTGAAAATCCCGGCTCGAGGTACAG
>DASSKX010000783.1:0-17995 GCA_035689925.1 Acidobacteriaceae bacterium | reverse complement strand
CGGATGGCGCGGATGAGTTCCTGCTGGGTCATGGCGCGCTCCATGCCGCGGAGATTTCCTTCGACTTCACGGAGGTAACGGAGTTTTTCGCCGAGCTTCATTGGGGTCTATCGCAAATCGCAATAATAATATCGCGATTTGCGATACAGTCAAGCACAATCGAGAGCTGCTACAGGGCGGCTGTATGTCTTTCATACTGTGCGGGTTGGAGCGAGCGAAACAGCAAAAGCCCGGAGCGGAAGCGCTCCGGGCTGTGGAATTAATGCAGGGAGATGGCTATTGTTGCGGCGTCGGGGGCGGCGTGCCGGTCTTGATCTCCTGAGCCGTCTGCACCTCGCGCATCTGCTTAAGCTCCCGCGGGAAGTAACCATCGCGCGTTCTGACCGTGAGCTGATGCTTGCCCATTCGCGCTTCGACGTGGACGTGCCGGTAGCCGCCAAGATTGATCGGCTTGGTCGAGGTGTAGCCCACGGTGTAGCGGTTCCGGATGACACGCGCCACTTCGCGGGCGATGTCGTTCACCTCATCGAGCGAGCGCGGGAAGTACGCGACACCGCCGGTCTCATTCGCCAGCGTCTGCAGTTCGTCTCTGGCGCGCTGCACTTCTGCTTTGTTGGGCGAGTCGTACAGCAGCCCGATGCTGTAGACCACGGGCCCGTTGAGTTGCTTCACCCGCCGCACGGCCTGCGCGAGTGTGAGGCGGGAGGCGTTGTCTTCTCCGTCCGTGATGATCAGGATGACCTGCGTTGGCCATTTGGAATAGTGAGACAGCTCATCGGCGGACGCCGCGACCGCATCGTAAATCGCCGTCGTCCCCCGCGCGTCGTAGTGCGAGAGCCCCCGCTCGAGATAGCTGATGTTCGAAGTAAAGCCCTGGTCGAGATAAGCCTTCTCGTTGAAGTTAACGACGAACTCCGTGTCGCGGGGGTTCGATTGCTTCACCAGGTCAAGCGCGGCCTCATTGACTGCCTGACGCTTTTCGCGCATCGAGCCGGAATTGTCGACCAGAATGCCCATCGAGATCGGCACGTCACCGTGATCGAACGAAGTAATCGTCTGCGGAGTGTTGTCCTCCCAGACCCGGAAGTTTGCCTGGCTCAGATCGGTTACGAGATTCCCCTGCTCGTCCACCACCGTGCAGGGCAGCAGGACTTCGTCGACGTTCTCGTGCAGGACGTAGACATTGTTTTGACCCTTCGCCGTGGTGAGGGGCTGGGCCGGTTTGACCGGACCATTATCCGCCGCGTCAGGGGACAATACCGGATCGCGATCGATGCCCAGATTGGGCTGGATCTCGCGACGCCGGTAATCCTGGTCAATGGCCGATGCAGCAGGAAGATTCTGCGTGGAAGCCGGCCTGGCCTGAGCAGATGGGGGCTGCGCCGCGGGAGCAGGGTTGTTCTGCGCGGGGGCGTGCTGCAGAGGGAAAAGGAACGCAAGGAGAACAGCGGGGGCAGTCCAGCGTACGAGGCGCGAGCGAGATACCTTTTCGAGCATAGAAAAGCGGGGGAGTGAGGACACTCCTCAAGCTATGAGGCCTAAGATGCAGTTCCTGACCAAAACGCACGCCTCGAAAGCAGTATTTCCGGATGCACGTCGGAGCAAAGAAGAGCGGAGCCCGAGGGCTCCGCTGAAGGAGGAGTTGTTGAAGCTATCCGATCTCAGTAGAGATGGAAGTCGACGTCGACCATCAGGCGAACCGCAACAGGGTGCCCCTGATACGTGGCCGGCTTGAACTTGTACTGGCGCACAGCCTGGATGGCTTTCTGGTCCAGCCCCATCCCGAGGTGACGGACCACTGTGATGTTCTCCGGATTGCCGTAGGCGTCCACGATCAGCTGAATCTCGACCGTTCCCTGCAGCTTCGCCTGGCGGGCTTCGTCGGTGAACTCAGGCTGCACCTGATGCAGCAGGACTGGAGCAGAGACGCCACCGCCAACGCTCATCACGCCGCCGCCGTAGCCACCACCGATGCCTGCGCCAAGACCACTGCCATGGCCGGCTCCGATACCGCCACCCAGGCCCTGGCCAAAGCCGGAATTGCTGCCGGATCCCTGGGAAGCCATCGCAACCTGCGGCGAATTGGGCACGCCCACATTGGGCATATTTGTGTTCTGCGGCAGATTAATCTTGTCCGGCATTTTGATCGCGGCCGGCTGCGGCATCTTTGGATTGTCAATCTTGAGTATCTGCGGCGGAGTTACCGGCTGCTTTTCGATGTTCGGCAACTTGCCCTTCACCGGCTCCACGAGTTTGTGCGCGCCACCGCCCCCGCCTCCACCCATGGCCTTGGGCGCCGGAATTGTCGGCGGAATATAGGGCTTGAAGTACAGCGGCGTAATGACCTTCGCCTGTTGCACCGCCTTGACGTGCGTGTGCAGATTCATCGCAGCCCACAGGATCGCTGCGATCACCGTGACGTGCACCATGAACGCCAGCACCGTGGAGGCAGGGCCGCGCTTGACCGCCAGCGGATCGGCCACCGCAACAGGACGCGATGTGAGGTGCAGCGGCGGCTGCTTCTCCGGGAAGAACGCATCGCGCAGGTTGCCGATCAACCCCGAGAGCAGCGACTCCTCCGGCAAGGGTTTCCCGATCACAACGGGGCGGGTCAGCAGGTAGAGGCCATGGTTGGCTCGTACCGCCTCGCTCTCATCCTGAACTTCGATCTCTGGCGATTTCAACACGGGATAGCCCATACACAATTGCCGGGAGGCAGAAAGCCCGGCACCTCCTTTTCATGGATGCGAAAATCCATACCCATGAAGCCCACGAGCTGAATTAATCTCCCGGGCTTCCAAATGCTAGCTACCATATGCCTTTATCGCTTCCAGTCAGCTTGTGACCAACGGCGGCAGCGGTAGCCAGCCACGGCAGCAGCCCCAGTCGTGCGCTGCTGTGCAGCTCCCCTTTGCGAATCAATCCGGTCAGCTGCGTGCGATAGAGGCTGGCCGACTGCGGCATGATGGGGACGCGCAGAAAGTCGCGGTTGAAGGTGATGAGTTCGCCGCCGAAGCGCGCGGACTCCTTAACAAAGGTCGGCAGTCCGAGGTCTGTGCCGCGGTATTGCCGCACGTAATCCGAAACGATGACCAGGTACGTTGCCACGCCTTCCCAGATTCCCGCGGCCTGCGCCGACGAGCGCAGTTCCAAGAAATCGAGAAGGCCTGAAGTTGCAAGCCATGCTGAGTCGACGATGTCGCACAGCCGGAAATAAAAGTGCCGGTACATCCGCTGCAGCGTGGAGATCATGAGCCGGTCCGAGGCCGACGGCACGCGGAACGTTCGCCCACCCATTTCCACGGTGCGGGCACGACTGGGAAGACGAGAGGCGAGCAAAATCTGCTCACCGGTTTGCCCCAGCCGGCCGACATGCACTTCCACCGGTTCCGGCAGACCGGGAATTTCGAAGTTCCACTTGCATGCGAGGCGATCACCCCAGCTGCGATCAGCAATCCGGGCGCCGAAGCCTTTCGTCATCAATCCACAGACCGCCTCAGGCGTCGCGTTCGTATACAGATCGAGATCGCTGCCCAGATCCGGCCAGTGGTCGAGCGACTTCATCACCGTGACGTCGAGGTTCTCGGCGGCAAACGCGGCACAGATCTGCTGGAGATGGTCGAGCGCGTTAGCGATGCGGGCCTGCTCCGCGTTGAGGGCCTCGGCGGCCCATGTGACGCGCTCCCCATCACCAGCGCGCTCGCAGTCCTGACGGATGATTTCCATGGCGCGGACGATGACGTGGTTTGTATTGGCCAGCGCGACGAGCGCAGCGAAGTCTTCCCTGCTGGCACTGCGAACGCGCGCAGCCGCGTCCGCCGCGACCTGCGATTCAGGCGGCGCGAGCAGAAGAGCCGAGAGAACAGACATCCACTCCTTTGACGACGGGACTAGCACCTGGCTCATAACGTTTCAGTCACCTTGGGCGTTTACTGCTGCGGCTGAGGATTCGACGGCTGTGTCGGCTGTGTCGTCGGAGGTGTGGTCGGCTTTGCCGAGGCGTCCGGCTGAATGGATCCGTATCGCGGAGTCAACTCCACCGGCCCCTTTTCCTCTCGACGTTCCTGCGTATATGCACGCAATTGGCCATTCACCTTGCCGGTATTTTCACTGGCAACTTCATCCAGCCGGGCGCCGTTCGCAATCGACTGCGTCGCGAGGCCAACGCGATCACGCGCGTCCTCAGCGCCTCGCGCACGCGCATAAAAGAACTGGGCAGTTTCCATATCCCCTTCGCGCTCAGAGACGTAGCCAAGGTTGTTCAGCGTGAAAGCGCTGGAGGGATTCAGCTTGTATGCCTCGAGGAAATCCTTCCTCGCATCTTCCCAGTCATTCACATTGACCTCGAAGACGCCGCGAAGCGCGAGCATTTTTGCACGGGCCTCGCTCACATCCATGTTGCGCATTCTTTTGCGCAATTCATTCGCGCTGCGTTCGGCCACCTCGCTGACCGGTTTGCCACGGACACGCTTGTCCAGGCTGACGACCACGGCCTCGGTGGACTTGAGCGCCGCAGCCTGATCGTAGTAACGCAGCGCACCCTCGTAATCGCCGACAGCCTCGCTGGCGACACCGAGATTGTTCAAAGTGAACGCATTCTGCGGATCCATCTTCTGGGCCTGCCGCAGCACCATGAGCGCTTCAAAGCCGTTGTCCTGATTCAGCAACTGCAGCCCTTCGATATTCATGCGGTTGATGCGCATGGGCTCGTTCTTCAGCGTGTCGAGGGCATACATCATGGGCTTGCCCTGCAGGTTCTTATCATCGCTGCGCGCGATTACTGCGCCGCAACCCTGCTCTGCGGCCAGTTTGTAGAAGTTTTGTGCGCGATCCAGCTGCCCCTGCAGCTCCGAGATGTAGCCGAGATTGTTCAGAGTGAACGGGTCAGACGGATCGAACAGGTACGCCTTGTAAAAAAGCGCCTGCGCCTTGTCATAATGACCCTTCTGGACCGCCTCCACGCCGTCGCGATTGAGGCGCTGCACGGGCGTCAGCTTGCTGTGCCGCGGGATTGTGATGCGGATATCCCCCGCTCGTGCGAGCGGAGCGGCCGCGCACAGTGCAAGTCCGACAACACAAATCGTAGATACGCGCAATACCTGCATAGCTCCCACAAAAAGGAATGGCGGGACCGGCTGGACATACAACCGACAATGCCATTCGGGTACTACGGCATTGGATGCGAATGGCAGCAATGTGTTGCCGGACCCTCAGTTGCAGGCAGAGAAAACCAGGCCACCCCTCTTCCCAGGTTCACATCAAAGCAGTTGCCGTTCATGTCTTCACCGCAGGTGCAAGGAATGATTCGTACTTTCGCAGTCGTCATGCTCACCAGCGTGGCGGTTGCTCAAAACAGCCAGCAAATCCCAACCCCGAATCCCAGCAATCCGGCCGATTCAATTCCCGCGCCCGCAGTCGCGCCTCCGGCGAAGAATCTTCCGCCACCGCCACCAGGCAAGAGCACCGTTATCGGCGGGGCCATTGGCCGCGTGGATCCCGTACGCGACGAGATCACGCTGCGGCTCTTCGGCAGCAACGATACGATGAAGGTTTTCTACGATGAGCGAACCCAGGTGTACGTCAACGGGAAGCGCATTGGGGTGCTGGACCTGAGGCCGGAGAACCACGCGTCTGTCGAGACAACGCTCGATGGCACGCGCGTCTTTGCATTGCGCATCCATGTTCTGACCACATTGCCCGAGGGAGATTGCCGCGGGCTGGTGGAGAGCTACGACCCAGGCAGCGGCAGACTGGTAGTCGCTTCTTCGCTGTCGCACGAATCAGTCCACATCGACGTGCCTTCGGGAACGCGAATTGTGCGCGTCGGACAGCAGGGGTTCGCTTCCGGCCAGAGCGGGACCAGTGATCTGGTGCGCGGCTCGCTGGTCGACGTGAAGTTCCAGGCCGGGCAAAAAGGGCGCGGCGTGGCGACACACATCGATGTGATGGCGACTCCTGGTTCGCAGTTCACGTTCGACGGTCAGATCTCAATGCTGGATTTTTCTTCGGGGCATTTGGGACTTCTCGATACCCGCGAGAATCAGACCTTCGAATTTCATTTTGACCCCTACCGTCTTCACAATGTCCGCGCGCTTCATGAGGGATCGAAGGTGCGCCTGACCGCTGAGTACGACGGCTCGCAATATCAGGTGGTCGATCTGACGCCCGAATAAAACGCAAGCAAGTTCGCTTTCCGGAACCCTGCGCACCTGACCGGCGCAGGGTTTTCGTTTGCCTGATGCAACGACATTGTTAAGGAGCGGCGCACAGTTGGCCGGGAGGCTGAAACGTCGCGTGCTGCGGTGGTCATGCGCAGCCAATCCAACGGTTGCTGCCGGTTGAGGGTCCGGGCGCGGGCTTGACGGACATAGAAAGAGAAACGCCGGCAGGTCCGTGTGGACCGCTGCCGGCGTAGTGGGATCGCCAGATTGAGTCCGTCTCACGGACCCATGCTGTCCGGCGTGCAGGGGTTGAACCCGAGCGATGTGGCGGTCACGGGGGCAGGCGGACTCGGCGGCGTCGCCCACGGCACGCCGGTGAAGTCGAAGAAGTCCAGCAAATTGGGCTGCGCCGCATCGCGATTCGTCAGGTGCGCCGAGGAGCCGATGAACCGGTTCTCGACGAACTTGATGATCGCAGTGTGGTCCATCGGGACATGCGAGACGTAGTGAGCTTTGGTAAATGGCGAGATCACCATGTTCGGGACGCGGAATCCCAGCTGCGCAGAGAATCCATTCACGGCGGCCGCATCGGTCGGGTGGGCGCCGGGCGAGTCGGTGGACAAATCGCAGTGCGTGGTCGCGGTCCCGCCCGACGGCACGCATGGATTGTAGCTGTCGGGATTCACCGCGATGCCTGATATGTCCGGATAGCTCGTCACCGGGACGCCGACTACGTTCGGATTCGTGTTGTCGTTGGAGTGAGTCGGCACCGGTGGCACATGGTCAAACGGGCCGCCGCCCTCGTCGTACGACAGGAAGAAGACAGAGTCCTTCCACGACGCGCTCTTCATCAGCGCGTTGATGATTGTCGAAACCTGGTACTGGCCGGCCAAAATCGACTGGCCTGATCCCGGGTGTTCGTCATTATTGCCGTATCCCGCCTCGATAAAGGCGAAGCTGGGCAAGGTCGAGTTGGTTAAATCCGCGAAGTACCCGTACTTCGGATCTTGCAGCGGTGCGATATGCGTCGGATCGATGCAGAAGGAATCCGTCGTGTCGCCAACCACGTGCGAGCCCACCGTAGGCGCTGTGCACGTGGCTCCCGAGGGGTTGTTGTACACGTACTTTGTGGAGTAGCTGAGGGTCAGGAAATCCGTGCCCGGCAGCTTCGAACCTGTGTTCGGGCAGTCCTCGGGATCTGCGCACATCGCCTGGTTCACCGTGTAGTAGATCTTCCAGGAGACGTTCGCCTGATCCAGTTCCTGGAAGATGTTGGCGATGTTCAGCTGCGGCAGATGGTCGTCATTGCCGGGATCCTTGACCAGACCCTGCGTCGTACCTCCGGTGAACGTCGCAATGCGATTGTTGACGCTCTTGCTGGCGATGGGCGAGAACCACCGATCCGACAAGGCAAACTGCGAAGCCATGTAGTAGTAGTAGTTGAGGAATCCCTGATCGTAGTAGCCCATCGAACGCTTGCCGTCCGTATCGGTGAACGTGCCGGAGCAGGCGCCGCTGGAGACGCAGGAGGTGGCAAACCCCTGTGCGGTGTGGACGAAGCCATCCATCAGGATCTTTCGCGTGGTGGAGAAATCATAACGGTTCACATCGCCATAGCTCTCCAGCCATGCCGATGACATATCGTCGACGCAGGTACTCGCGAACTTGAACAAACTGAAGCTCTGACCCTGGTCGTTGACGTTGCTGTAGTTGGTGAGATTGTTTTGCGTGTCGGCAATGCCATCCACCAGATACGTGTTGCCGTCCGCGCCCTTCGAGAAGCCGTTCGCCGCACGATACGGATTCAGCATGCCGAAGTAGTTATCGAAGCTGTGATTCTCCTGGAGCATGAAGATCACGTGATCGATTGAGTTGATATTGCCCGGAGGCACAACGGTCACCGTGGCAGTCGCGGAGACGGTCCCGCCGGGACCCGTAGCTGTGGCTGTGTACGTTGTCGTGGTGGACGGCGTCACTTTCTGGTCGCCGCCGTTGGGCGCGAGATTATAGCTGGTGCTGTCCGACCCCGAGATGCTGACGGAACTCGCGTTGGTCGCCGTCACGGTCAGGGTGGAGGAATTCCCTTGAGAAATCGACGTCGGGCTCGCCACGATGGTCACCGTCGGAGGTCCGGCCGCGGTGACCGTTACGGTGGCGGTCGCCGTGGCAGGCGTCCCGCCATTCGCCGCGGTTGCCGTCGCTGTATAGGTCGTGGTGGAGGTCGGTTTTACGCTCTGCGTACCGCCGGTCGGCGTGAGCGTATAGGAACTGCCGTCAGAACCCGTGACGATCACGCCGGTCGCATTCGTGGCTGCCACGGTCAGCGTGGAGGATGACCCGGCCGGCACCGCGGCAGGATTCGCTGTGATCGTCACAGTTGGTCCCGCTGTCACTGTCACCGTCGCGGTGGCGGTGATCTTCGTTCCATTGGTCCCAACAGCAGTCGCCGTGTAGGTCGCCGTCGCGGCCGGTTTGACGTCCTGCGTACCGCCCGTTGCGGCCAAATTGTAGGAGGTTCCGTCTGAACCGGCGATCGACACGGCGGAAGCATTCGTCGCCGCTACGGTCAGAGTGGATGTGCCGCCCGGAGTAATTGAACCCGGAGTGGCGGAGATATTGACGGTCGGATTGGGCCCGCCGGTCGCGGCACCCACGGTTACAGTCGCGGTCGCGGTGGCCTTCCCGGATACTCCCGTGGCCGTCGCTGTATAGGTCGTCGTTTTGGCAGGGGTAACTTTCTGGGTGCCCCCCGTCGCGTCGAGGTTATAACTGCTCCCATCCGATCCGCTGATAGTGACAGTCTGCGCATTGGCGGCAGTTACCGTCAGGGTCGCGGAATCACCGGCGTTAATCGACGTTGGCTGAGCTGTAATGGTGACCGTAGCCGGAGGGACCGGATGCGTGCCGGCCGAAGTGCCGCAACCGGCGATGAGAAGAACCAGCGAGCAAAAGAAGAGAGGAACCGAAGAACAGAGGATTCGACCAATTCTTGCAGGATGAGACGTGAGCACCGATTTCTCCTTCCGCGCGGTCGGTAGATCGCCCGCCGGACAAGGACAGTTCGCCCCTAAGACGCAGATAAGATGTCGCGAAGTTGTATGTTCACGACGACCAGGCAGCTGCCCACCGCATTAACCTGCATCTGCATAGCCATCGTGATCTGAATTTCCGGTGCGGGCGGGGCTTTTCACGAGATTTTTGTGGGACGCTGCGGAATCAGCGGCAGCAGCAACGGGCTCTTCGCCCTGGCTGCGCTCCATCATCTCCACCGTGGCGTCCACATCCTCCTGCTGCGGCAGAAGATCGGCATCCAGTGTCCAGTCCGCCGGCGACTTGCTCAGACGAGTAGCCCAGGAACGCAGCCAGCTACGCGAACGTCTCGGCCGCGTTTCGCTGAGGCTGCGCTTGCACTGATGCAGCTCAAACCAGCGCAAATAATTGCGCACGACCGTCGCCATCGTCATCTGAACGCCGGCTTCGTAGTTGTGCTGGGACATCTGGCGCTGGAGATCGTGCGACTGCAGAATCGTAATCAGCTTGTCGGCGAGATCGGAGGAGTCGCCGATGCGGTAAAAGCTGATGGCCATATCATCGTCGACAGCCATGCAGCGAAAATCCGGAATATCCGCGCAGACGATCGGAACTCCGTATTCGCAGGCCTGATGAGCCGGTCCGCTCGAGCCGGTCGAGGAGTCATAGGGCATCACCAGAATCGAACTGGTGCGAAACAGATCCGGAACGTCGCGACTGGGTACATACCCGAGGAACTGGATCGGGAGGTGTTTCGGCTGCGCTTCGCGGATCGAATCCAGATAACCCGGCGCCATAGGATGGTTGCCGCCACCGACGATGAGCCGCGCATGAGGGCACTTCTCCAGCACGCGCGGAAAGGCGGCCATCAGCGTTTCGAGCCTCTTGTAGGTGCCCCAGTGGCCGAATGCGAGAATCCGCTGATCAGGATTGTTGCGCCTGGCGAAGTCAGGAGGTCGTGAGATGGTGGTGAAGGTTCCGTGGGTTCCGACAAGAATGTTCTGCGCGGAATATTTCCGCATCAGCGTGCGACGGTAATTGGAGAGGAGTACGGAAACCGAATCGGCCTTCAGCAAAGCCCAGGTCGCAACGTCGGTACCCATGCGGTAGATCCGCTCGCGACGAACGCCGGCATTGGCGAAATCGACGTGTTCGATGATGTGGTGCAGTGTAATGTGCGTGTAAAAACCCGCGGCGCGTGTGAGTGCAGGGACAGAAAGTCCAGCGAAGGCCGCGAACGGGTTCTCCGGGGTACCAAAGCTCGAGAAGACCAGATTGAACCAGACGACATCCGGCTTGAGGCGGCGAATGGTATTCAGAAGCCGCACGGGCGTTGCAAGGCTCCCAAATTTCCAGCAGCGAATGACGTTGAAGCCCGGCAGTTCCTGGGGCTGCAGGCGATCGCCTGTATGCGCATCGGGCACGACATCCTCGGACGTCAATTCGTCGGCGAGCACCACCAGCTCGACGTGCTTGTGCCGCTGCAGTTCACGCGCAATATGGTAGGAATACTCGTTTAGCTGTCGTTTGCTTGGAGGAAACGCCGCAACTAAGCAGATTTTCATCCGTTCCTGCCCCACAAGAATTTCAAAGCCATCGTCGTCAATGCGGCGTCTGTCCTGGGAAATCACGACAAGGCGTTTGAGGCGCTGCCTTGTCCCGCTGTACCCGTGCAATTCATCGGTGTACGTAGGGTGTAGATGCCCGAACCTGCCATGAAGGAAGTCGGGCGGTGCGCAGGAACCGTCAGGGATCGCGATGCCACGCAGAATTCGAGCACTCGACCCACACGATGCGGTGGCGATGAGCCGGAAGACTGATGACAGGAGAAAATCGAGATCGCCGAGCGGCACCAGCAGAGAAAAACATAGAGACTTCTCTTAGAAGCACGCGTACCGCGAATGGGTTGTCGTCCAGCAGCTCTTACCGCTCACTTTCAGGCAGCCAAACGACCCTCCTATTGCATCGGAAAGACATGGAATGACGAGTTTGCGACGGCTCGCTTGTCCATTTGCTCTGAATGACTTCTGCCGGCCCGTGGAGAAGCAGCGCGGGCGCCTCTTGTGTGTTCGCTTTGAAGTGCTGGAGACTGTAAACATTGCCGACTCATTCCCAAGGAAAATCCAGGAGCCTGCAAGGCCGCATTGTCGCAGCAAGTGTTGTCCTTCTCTCCGGCTCGACGCTCGCCGCTGTTCTTAATTTCCTCTACAACATCGGAATCGCGCACTTCCTTGGTCCGACAGATTTCGCGCACGCCACTGTCGTCTATACCCTGCTCACCCTGACGTCGGCCGTCACGCTGTCCTTTCAGATTGTGACCGCCAAAGCAGTCGCGCAGCAGCAGACGCTGGAAGGAAAGAGCGCAGCCTATCGCCAACTCCATCGTGATTCCTGGGGCTGCGCGATCTCGGTTTGTCTGCTGCTGATTCTGTTTCAGCACCAGATCTCCGACTACCTGAATTTGCCGAGCCCAATTCTGGTCGTGCTCCTGGCGATCGGAGCAGGCTTCTACATCCCGCTCGGCACACGCCGCGGTTACATGCAGGGCGCCTACGGATTCAGGAAGTTCGCCACAAACCTGGTTCTCGAAGGAGCTGTGCGGCTGGGCGGGTCGTTATTGCTGATCTTGCTGGGCACGGGCGTCACCGGCGTTATCGCAGCAAACGCCGCAGCGGAGGCAATCTGCTGGCTGGCAATCGTTCCGCATCTTTCTCCCCGGACTTCCGGTGCAGCGCGTTTCGTCGCCTTCCAGGAACTATTTCAGGCGATCATCTTCTTCGCCGGCCAGGTGCTCATCAACAACTACAGCATCGTTCAGGTCAAGCATTACTTTTTTGCACTCGATGCTGGAATTTATGCAGCCGTGGCGATGGTAGGCCGCGTGATTTTCACACTTTCGTCCGCGGTGGTGAACGGCATGTTCCCCATCGTGGCAGGCACCAGCGCCGAGGAGCGCAGGTCGCATAACGTCCTTTCCATTTCTTTGCTGCTCGTTTTTGGCATGGGATCTGCCATTTCGCTGGCTCTCCGTGTGGTACCGGCGGGCCTGTGGAGCATCGTTTTTGGCTCGAAATTCGCGATCAACGGCCATTACAACCTCTCGCATCTCTTCTCGCTTTTCGCGATCACGACAGTGATTTACTCGCTGAGCGTGGTGATCATCACCTACGAGATGTCCTACAAAATCGCGAATACGAGCTGGGTGCAGCTGGTCTTCGCAGGTGCGGTGATCGCCGCGGTGTGGCGTTTCCATTCGTCTCTGCGGGAAGTCATCCTGGTGCAGTTGCTTCTGATGGTCCTGCTGCTGGTGGCGGTGGGTATCCCTTTCCTGCGCAGCGCTTTGCGCACCGCTCCTCCGCTCGGGGCGAGCCAGGCGCACGCGATTCGGCTGATTCGGCGCGTCACGGAAGATGAGGTAATCGCCGAATTTGTCCGGAGCGATTTTGAAAATGCAGCCTACCGCGAATATCACGACAGCATGCGGCCGATCGTCGAATCTCCGAACGTCGAGGATCCGATCGAGAACGCTAAACGGCGTGCGCTGTTGTTTCTGCGGCACTTATCGCTGTGGCAGGAGCTGCCCCAGGACACAGCATGGTTCGAAGCCGAGGTCCGCCCCAGCGACCTGCACCTGGTTCAGGTTTTCCCTCGTGCGCAGTGGCGGAGGATCGCGAGAGGCCGTTTTGTCATCACAGATGTAGTGGACAAAATGCGCGCCGGAGAGAACGAGTCCGGTGACGCATTCCTGGAGAAGATCGCGTCCATCCGCAGGAACCTCGATCTGGAGACGACGACCTCTTCTTCGGTTGTACTGATTGGGCTCAACGAATCGGGGCCTTTCACGATTATCGATGGGAATCATCGCTTCGTGGCGGCGCTGATGGCGGGAAGGCTGGACAAGCTTCGCTTTCTGTGCGGATTTTCACCGCGCATGACGCGTTGCTGCTGGTATCGGACGAACCCGCTGACGCTCACCCGCTATGCCCGAAATTTGGTGCGGCAACTGACACACCGTCCGGAGGTAGAACTCGCACGACTTTTTGAAACACCTGAAGCAAATTGATTTCGTTTTTATGCAGCTTTGGAAGTCCGATTGCAGCTTCCACGAGTACTTGACTTTTGCAGGAGAGTGGATTGCTCCATAGAAGGGAAACTCCAGAAATGATCATCAAGATGCGTGCGGTGACAGTGCATGAGGTGCCGGAGAAAGTGACGGCGGCAACTGAACGCAAGTTCCTGCGCGATTTGCAGCAGTACGTTGAGACCGAGCGCCCGCGCCTCGTCCTCGACTGTTCTAAAGTGCGGCAGATGGACAACAACACGATTCATCTCCTGCTGTGCTGCCTTGAAGAAGCCATGAAGCGCAATGGCGACGTGAAACTGGGCGCTGTACGGCCCGAGGCAAAAGCGACGCTGCAGTTTGCGGGCGTGAGCCGTCTGTTTGAGGTTTACAACACCGTAGCCGAAGCAACACAGAGCTTCAGGCAACGTTTCGGCGGAATCGTGCCTCCCCTGCTTGAACCCGTCGAGCAGGAACCCGAAGCGGAAAACGTCGCGTAACCGGGAAGATCGAACTGGAAAGGACCCGACAGAAGCCTGTCGGGGTGCGGGACTCGATGAGAAAGTCTACGTTGTGGCTGGAGCGGCAGATCGCGTGTGGCCTTGCTCTGGCGCTGGCGATGCCTGTTGGATGGGCTGCAACCGATCCTCTGCCGTCAGCTCCCGCTCCGCGGATTGATCTGCAGGCTCAGGCCGGCCAGTCGCAGGCCGCACCCGAACCGCAGGCAAAGCAGAACGATCAGCAGGCGCCCGCCGAGCAGCAGCATCCGAACCAGCCGGTCGGCACGGCGGTAGCGCCTGTGGTGAAGCCGGAAGGAGCGCCGGCATCGCGGCCGGCGGGCGCTGCCATCGCTCCGATGAAGCAACGACGCACCCGGGCATTTACGATCCGTCTCGCAATTATCGTGGGTGCTGCTGTTGCCGTGGGTACGGTGGCTGGCGTCACCCTTGCGAGCCCCGCTCGGCCGCACTAGAACTCAGTCATTTGGCGGGACAATTATGGAGACCAAAGCACCGCATTTGCAGCCTATGTTGATCAGCTTCTCCGGCGTGGACGGTGCCGGAAAGAGCACACAAATTGCAAATCTTTGCACAAGGCTTGATGACGCCGGTCTAAACGTCCGGATCGTGACCTTCTGGGATGACGTGGCCACTCTGAAATCGGTTCGCGAGGGGGCCGGGCACAGGATCTTCAAAGGGGATAAAGGCGTGGGATCGCCCGAGGCTCCGATTGAGCGCCGCGATAAGAATGTTCGCTCGCCGCTGATGACGCTGGTGCGGCTCGGCATGTACGTGCTCGACGCGCTCTCCCTTCGCAGCAAAGCGAGCCAGGTTTTGCAGTCTGGCGCCGACGTGGTGATCTTCGACCGCTACATTTACGACGAACTCGCTAATCTGAATCTCCGCAATCCGCTGGTTCGCCTGTATCTTGAATGCCTGATCAAGCTGGTTCCGCTTCCCCATGTCGCGTTCATCCTCGATGCGGATCCGGTCGAGGCGCGCAAGCGCAAGCCGGAGTACCCGCTGGCGTTCCTGCACGAGAATCGCCGCGCGTATCTGCGCGTCGCAGACTTCCTGGGGACCGTTGCCGTGGTGCCGCCGCTCCCTCTGGAGCAGGCGAAAGCAGAGGTGGTGCGCCGCGTATGGGAGTGTGCGGCCTTTCACAAGCGCCGCAACGCTCCGGCTGCGCCGCGTGAACTTCCCATCGAGTTTCCGTCGCAAAAGCGAGTAGACGGCCAGGAAATCCGCCCACTCGCCTCCTGATCTGCAGAGCCCGGCGCGTTACGCCTGCGCCGGCGCTCTGATTCCCTTCTACCAGTACGTCACATTCAGGTTATCGACGTACGTGGTGTTCGAGGACATGTTGTAGTTGCCGTCCATCTGGTAATTCAGCGTCATGCCATACCAACTGGACGGAACCGACATGGGCGCAACCGACCTGTTCAGCGTGTACGTCACGCCATTCATGGTGATCGTCTGGTACAGCAGCCAGTTGTTCGATTCGCGCTGCACCTGCAGAGTCACGTGATTCCAGCCGCTGTTCAGCCTGCAGGGAGCGCCAGACGATACCCAGTGCGCATTGACATTGTCCCAGTAGTCCCAGCTGTTGTCGGCAAGGTGGTTGCACTGCGTGCCCCACTCCAGCCCGAGGCTGTTCAGATACATGTTGATGTCGAGTTCGATCGCCTGGGTGACGGCCGGGTTGGTGACGTAAATGTCCGCATTGACGGTGAAGTTGTGCAGCTTCGGAATCAGAGTGTGATTCGAGTCCGTGTTGATCCACGAGCCCTGTCCAAGGATAGGATTCGAGAACAACACTGCGGAATAGGGCGTGGTGCCCCACAGGTTGAACTGAGTCCCATTGCCACTCTTTGAAACACTGCTTTCGTGCTGCTGCATGGAGAACCCGACCTGGTAGTTGCAGGGCGCGTTGCAGATGTTCATCGTCGGCGGCAGTTCACCCCATTTGTTCCATCCGCCGGCGCCCTGGATGGCCCAGATCGTATTCCCGCTTGAACCGGTGACGTTGACGTTGAGAGCCTGCTTCGACGCACCCCCGCACTTGTCCCAGTCCTGTATGACGACGTAGTTCCATCCGGCGCCCAGTGAAAGCTGCGTATTGAGCGAGGCGCCCTGAACTGTATAAATCAGATTGTTGTTGACGTAGACGCCCATGGCAGCGACGCCGGCCGAGCACGAAGTGGTTGCGGATGCGACAAAGTTGACCGGGGAGCCGACGGTTGCGCCGTTCGCCGGAGATGAGACATTGACGCCGGCCGTAGTGGTTACGGTTACCGTCCGTGCTGCCGTCGAGGAGCCGCCGCAGTAATCCCATTCCTGCACTACGGTGTTGTGCGTACCGGTGGGAAGCGTCAGGGTGGTGTTCATGCTGGCTCCGCCGACGACGTAGTAACGATTGTTGTCGACGTAGACTCCCATGGAAGCGACGCCTTTCGAGCAGGTAGTTGTGGCGCTGGCCACAAACTGCACGCTGGGACCAGTTGTCTCGTAATTTGTTGGTGCGCTGATGTTGACGGTTGCGAATGCCGGAACGGCAGCGCCGGAGAGCAGAAGGGAAACAAGGAACTTCTTCATCGATCAGCCTCACGTCGAAATCGTGATCGTGCACGTTTGAGGTTTACCTGCGGTCTCCGGCGCAAGCGTTCGTCACCGGAGTCGATTGTTCGCTTGTCATCGAGCCTGGAAGCACGCACACGGCACCGCGGGGCGCACAGGTGAATACCCGCAAGCTCTCTTGCGTATCCAGGCTCGATCCATGCAGCCGCCGACGTGCAGGCAGGCTGTGGCTTCTCGATGCGGTTCCATGTTGCTTGCAGTCCACATGGATCCCTTAGCGGGTGCCGCTCGCTTCGAGGCCCGGTTCGTTCAGGCAGAAGGTTGAAATGATTTCCAGTCGGATATTACACAGGCAACCAACAGATCAGGAAGGGGTCAGCGGCGGGATTGAAAAAATCTTGTGAAAAACGGGCAGCCATTTTTCAGCTGTGCAAAAGTTGCGCAGCAAAAAATACGCATTTGTCGCTGTGATTGGTCAGAATTACACGAGTGAAAGGCTCGCCCGCGGCCCGGCGCAGGGGAATGCGCAGGCGGTGGTCGGTGAGCCGGCCGTTTACCAGTAGGTAAAGCTGAAATTGTCCAGGTACGTGGTATTCGGCGTCCCGAGGTAATTGCTGTCCATCTGGTAATTCAAGTTGATGCCCCACCAGCCTGCGGGAGCCATGATCGATGCGGAGACCTTATTCAGCGTGTACGTCTTCCCGTTCAGCGCAATCGATTCGTAGAGGAGCGAATTGTCCGCCTGTCGCTGGACCTGCAGCGTGAAGTGATTCCAGCCCTTCACAAACTCGCACGGAATTCCGGTCGACTCCCAGTGACCGGTAGCGTTGTTCCAGATGTCCCACATGCCATCGCCGAGGTGCGCACATTCCGTGCCGAAGGTCCCGCCGGCAATGCCGGACATCCAGACGCTGACGTCGAATTCAAGCGCCTGCGTCGCGCCTGGATTGGTCACGTAAAAATCGGTGTCGTAAATGAAGTGGTGCAGCGAAGGCAGCAGCGTGTGCGTTCTGTCAGGAATCTGCGGTGAGTTGACGCCGATAACACCCGCGGTGAACAACGCGTCCGCATACGGAATTCGCGGGTCCAGATCGAACATGGTTGCGTTTCCGCTCAGGGAAGGATCCGTCACGCCAAAGATCTGCTCCCAGCTGGATTCAGAGCAGGGCGCCGAGCAATCCACGTAATCGGGACCGGCCTGCCCGAAGCTCTGCCAGTTCCCTGCCTGCGTCTGCAGGTTGGACAGCACCGCTGGGTTAACGGTGCTGTCCGTGGTGGCAGCGGTGCTTGCCGGCCCGGAAGAGCTGGACAGGACCGCCTGTTTGTTCATCTGGCTCCCGCAACCGGCGAGGCCGAGAGTTATGCACACGATCAGGACTGCATGAACTCGATCTTTCATCGTTCACCTGTTGCGCAATGCCAATGCTCGCTGTGCCTACCAGCGGTACACGGTTACGTTATCCAGATAGGTAGTCACGGTGCCGTAGCTGCCGAGCCCGTCGATCTGGAAGTTGAGGATGTTCGCATTCGCCCATCCGAGCGCAAGCTTCGAACGGACTGTAGCGTTGATGTCCTGCTCGTGGTTGTCGAGCCACACCGCGTGATAGGTCACGTTGTCCGACGCATCATGGCTGAACCAAATCTGCACGTGGTGCCATGCATTCGCA
>DASSKX010000782.1:0-5190 GCA_035689925.1 Acidobacteriaceae bacterium | reverse complement strand
ACGACTGTGACTTTGGAACTGGCGACGGGACGACCAACCAGGCCGGCGAAGGCGGAGGTCTTCTTACGGTTGAAATCGGCTTCGAGACCATGGCCGACGGCTTCGTGGAGCAGGACGCCGGGCCAGCCGGGGCCGAGCACGACTTCCATTTCGCCGGCGGGGGCAGCAACGGCGTTTAGCTGGAGGATCGCGGTGCGCGCAGCTTCTTCGGCGAAGTGTTCCGGGCTTTTTGCGCCGGTGAAGTAGCTGATCTCGACGCGGCCTCCGCCACCGGAGGTGCCGCGGGCGGTACGGTCTGCCTCTTTGGCCAGGACGAAGACACTCATGCGCGCAAGCGGCTGGATATCGCTGGCGAAGGTGCCGTCGGAGGCGGCGATGAGGATGCGGCGGAGTTCGTCGGCATAGCCGGCGCGCAGCTGGGTGACCCGCGGATCGTATGCCCGGGCCGCGCGGTCGGCGCGCATTACGAGTTCGAGCTTCGTAGCGAGGTCGGTGTCGAGCTCGGCGGCGGGAGCGGGATAGAGGCTGGGCGTGTCGGTCTCGGTAAATCCCTGGACGGGCTGTTTGGCCGGGCCGGTGGCGATGAGAGCAGCCGTGCGGGCGGCGCGGAGGAGGCGGTCGGGCGAGAGGTCGTCGGTGTAGGCGTAGCCGGTTCGCTCGCCGCTGACGACGCGCACACCGCAGCCGGCGCTCACGCCCTGACTGGCGGATTTGACGATGGATTCGTCCACGCCGATGGAGGTGGCGGCTACGGATTCGAAGTAGAGGTCAGCGTAATCGCCGCCGGCCGAGAGCGCCTCGCCGAGGCAGCGCTCGAGCAGCCGCTCCGTAATGCCGAACTTTTCAAAGAAATACCGCTTATGATCCACGTTTACCTCAGGAGCCTGAAAATTGTCTGCTGCGGATCGCACATCGCAGCCGGCTGGCGGGACTGCCGAAAAGGTCCTGTTACTAATTGGATGTTCCTGTCACGATTCTTACGCATATTTCCTCGGGGCGTCGACCCGGGCTATGCCAGGATCAAGCCATGAAGAAAGTCACCGTTGCCTTTCTGTTGATGCTGGTTTCGGCGTCGGCCTTCGCTGCGCCTCGCCACCATCATCGTGTTCGCCACCATCATCACCACCACGCGGCCGCCCATCACGCGTCGTAGTCTCGGGGGCGGATCGGCGGCGATTCGCTCCTTTTGTGTCCGGAGATTCAGCTCAGGCCATCTTGCCGGGTGTTCGAACCCGGTGTAATTTGCGGTGTATGAGCACGTCCTCCGTTCTGCCCACCGAAAAAGATCCACGCTATCCGATCGGAAAATACCGTCGCGACGAGGCGAATCTCGCGGATCACCAGGCCGCAATTGCCACCCTGGCCGCGCTGCCGGAGAACATGCGCTCCGCGGTGTATGGATTGGTGGCTTCGCAGCTGAGCACCCCCTATCGCGAGGGCGGATGGACGGTGCGGCAGCTGGTGCATCATGTGGCGGACAGCCATCTCAACGCGTACATCCGCATGCGGTTGGCGCTGACGGAGGACTGGCCGACGATCAAGCCGTACGACGAGAAGGCGTGGGCCGAGCTGGCGGACGCGAAAGCGTCAGCCATTGATTTTTCGCTGGAGCTGCTGGATGCGCTGCATGCGCGCTGGACGCTGCTGCTGAAGTCGCTCAGCGAGGAGCAGTGGCAGCGGGGTTACGTTCACCCTGTGAATGGGCGGCAGACGCTCGCTGAGGCTTTAGCGCTCTATGACTGGCACAGTCGGCACCATGTGGCCCACATCGTCGAATTACGAAAGCGTATGAATTGGTAGCTTTTTGCTTGCGGGAGACCGGGTGTGGCCCGGAACCTCGAAGCAGATGCCCGCTTCATCTCCCGGTTCCGATCCGGCTGCCGCGCCTGTTGCGTTTTCGCGGGCCATCGAAGAATTCCTGACGGAACATCCAGCGGCCGCGATCTTCGAGGATGGCCGGCTGCTGTTCGATCTGCGGCTCGCGCACTGCTCGGTGACCGCGGAGCGCGGGCGTTGCCTGCTGCACCTCTGGTCGGACGAGCGCAACCTGGTGCGTACCGTGATTGGTTTGCAGCCGCGCCGCAACATGCTGCGGCTGGAGACGCGGCGCTTTGGGCAAACGAAGCCGCAGATGCTGACGCTGGTTCCCGATCCGGATTTCCGGACATCGCAGGCGAAGGATACGGCGCGGCGACGGTATCTGCGCTGGCTGGAGGAGGCGCTGAAGTCGGAGTCTCCGGAGTGGCATACGGAGGGATTCCGTTCGGCGATGGACCTGGAGCACAGCTTTGGTCCGGCCTATGCGCGGGGAGTGCTGGCTCGCGGTCAGAGTGCCTGGGCGGTGCTGGGGGTTGGGGCGGAAGAGCCGCCGTCGGCGGTGGAAGGCGCGCTGACGCTCGGGATTCTGTGGCTGGCGTATTGCAGAGAACATGCCGGCGGAAAGCGAGTGTTCCAGGGGCTGCGGCTGGTTCTTCCGGAGGATGCCGCGGCCGCGACAGGCGCGCGCATGGCATGGCTCAATCCGGCAGTCGCCCAGTGGGAGCTGTACGAACTGAGCACCGCGACCGGGAGGCTGATCCCGTGCTCGGTGGCGAAGGACGGAAACCTGGACGTGCAGTTGGTGCCGGCATTCAATCCGGAGGCCGTGCTGGAGCGGTCCGCAGCGGCGGTGCGAGAACTACGGGCCATGCTGCCGTCGAAGCTGGATGTGCAGACGGAAATTCGGGCGAAGGGCCCGATGGAGATTGCATTTGCGCTGCATGGCCTCGAATACGCGCGGATACGGCACGGGTTGAGTCCGGGATCGTTCGCGCGGCGCGATGAGGTGGTATTCGGAGCGGGTCCGAGCGAGACGGTGCTCGATGAGGTGACGGAGGATCTGTTTCGGGATCTGATGGACCGGCTGGTGGAGAGCCGGAGTCCAGAGGCCCCGGCGCGGGATGCTCTGTACCGGCTACAACCGGAGCGGTGGCTGGAATCGGTATTGCGGCGGGACTTGTCGGTTCTGGATCCTCTATTGGGAGATGGGCCGGTCTACTCCCAGGTGCCGGCGTTTACGCAGGGAAGTCGTGGGGTGCTGGATTTGCTGACGGTGAATCGGCGCGGACGGCTGGTTGTGCTGGAGATTAAGGCTGACGACGATCTCCACCTGCCGCTGCAGGCACTCGACTACTGGGCTCGCGTGCGGATGCTGCATCGCGACGGCACACTGAAGGCGCACGGGTATTTTCCCGGCGCAGAGCTTGCGGATGACGATCCGCTGCTGTGCCTCGTCGCGCCGGCGCTGCATGTGCATCCTGCGAACGAGACGGTGCTGCGGCACCTTGCGGCGGAGGTGCCGTGGGAGCTGATCGCAGTCGACGAGCACTGGCGGGAGCAGTGCCGGGTCGTGTTGCGGAAGCGCGCTGCCGGTTCATGAACCAGAGCCGGTCGATCGCCTACAATTCTGCGCATGGCAAAGATCAACGGACAACCTGCCGGCAATTTCGTGTGGCTGGAGCTGGCGACGACCGACCAGCAATCTGCGAAGCGGTTCTATAGCGAGATGTTTGGGTGGACGGCTCAGGACTTTCCCATGGGGCCGCAGAGTACGTACACGATGTTCTCCCTTGGCGAGAGCCTTACGGGTGCGGCGTTCACGCTCAGCGAGCCGGAGCGCGCCGCCGGTCTGCAGCCGCACTGGCAGCTGTACGTCGCCGTCGACGATGCGGATGCGACGGCTGAACGCGCGAGGCAATTGGGGGCAACCGTGGTTGATGCTCCCTTCGACGTGATGACATTCGGGCGCATGGCAGTCCTGCAGGATCCGACCGGCGCGTTCTTTTCCGTGTGGCAGGCGCGGGATCACAAGGGCGTTGGCGTGTATGGCGAAAATGGCGCGCTGTGCTGGGCCGATCTGCAGACGCGGGATCGCGAAAAGGCGGCGGAGTTTTACGGCGCATTGTTCGGCTGGAAATTTACGGCGGGGAAGGACAAGGATTCGGGCGGGTATTTGCACATCATGAACGGAGAACACGGCATCGGTGGATTGCCTGACCCACGAACGCTGCCGCAGGGTGTTCCTCCGCACTGGATGGCCTACATCCAGTCGCCGGATTGCGGCGCACAGACAGCTAAAGCTCAGCAACTTGGCGGCCGCGTGCTGATGCCGCCGACCACCATTGAGGGGCAGCTGACGTTTTCGGTGGTGACCGATCCGCAGGGCGCGGTGTTTGCGCTGTTCACTCCGGGACGCTGACGGAGGCGTGAATTTCAGAGCCTAGGTCAGTGCGTCTTCGCCGAGGGCAAACTGCAGTTCGCGGGATTCGCTCCACGCGAGGCGCAGGCTCCCGGAGACGGGCGTGCTCCCCAGCAGGCGGACGGAATTGATCACAAGGCTGACCCACATGGGCGGTGCGCCTTTGGGCCAGATCTCATGCGCGGGACGCATGACGCCGTGCCTGTCGGGGTGGTAAACGCGCTCATCCCAGAAGCGCGAGCCGAGAGGAAAGTCGGGATAGTCGCGGATGGCGTCGATCGTTGATTGCAGGATGCGATGCTTCCAGGGCTGCGCGTACTGCGGCATGAACAGAATGTGGCTGCGGCCCTCGTAGCGAACTTCGTGGACGAACTCGGTGAAGGTGGTCGCGTTCGTCAAATTCAGATTGCCGTTGGGCTCAAGGCCGTGCCGGTCGCCGCCGGAGATGAGCAGCTTATTCCATTGCTGAGCGAGACGTTTGACGGCGCGGTTCTCGCTCCAGTTGCGAAGGCCGTTCAGTTCAAACGCGTGGATGAACTGGTCATTCGCGGTGAGGAATTCGTGGACGCGTTCTTTGGCCTTGTCAGCGCCGATCAGATACAGGTCCCACATGGGATGGTTGAAGACGATGAGTACATTGGGCAGAGCGTGCAGCGCGGCGAGGATCTCGGTGAGCCGCTTTTCGTCAGGATGGGCCGTGTACTCCTCGAAGGTCTTCATCCAGGAGGTGCCCGTAGCGCTCGGCAGGTTGTGAATGCCGAGATGGAAGGACTGGTCGCCTCCGAAGGGCGCGCTCCATTCCACCGACACCGGGATATGCCGGGCCGAGGGCATCGTGCGCAGGAGCATGGGTGCGGCGATAGTGTCGTGGTCGGTAATCGAAATGAGCGGCGTGAGGCCGAGCTTTGCGATTTGGTTCGTCTCGACGTCGAACGCCAGTTTAGGCGTGAGGG
>DASSKX010000781.1:0-2724 GCA_035689925.1 Acidobacteriaceae bacterium | reverse complement strand
GACCAGCCGATCGCGCCTTTCCCGAGCGCCAGCCACAGGAATCGCGCGAATGGCAGGTCATTGCCGGTTTCGGGGATGAACAGCGGATTGTCGGGTCGAGCGAAATGGTCGACGATTGCCGAATATTGCTTTTCATCGTGCGTGTAGATGTCGGGCGCTTCGATGGCGATGTGCGGTGCGGCGGCCTTCCAGATGTCGATCACCGGCCAATCCGGCCCGCCATTACCCTGGCCGGTGTCGGTGAATGCATCACCCAGAGCGGCGTTGACATACATGGGCAAATTCAACTCTGCCTGACCGGCCGCCGCCACTTCATCTACGTAACGTGCGATGTACCATGCGGTGAACGCACGATCCGCGCCCTTGCCGAAAGCCTGAGTCCACGTCCCGCTCTTACCCGTTTTGCGGGCAAGTTCCGCAGGGATTGGCCCGTCGAACAGCCGATTGGCCTCCGGTGAAAAGTCGCGCGGGCTGTCGTAGGTCCCAGTTTCGTTCTCGACCTGGACCATGATGACCGTGTGATCGGGATCGATCTGTGCAATGTGATGCATCAGCGCCGCGAACGCGCGCTTGTCCGCCTCCAGGTTATTGCGGCTTAGCGGCGTCGGAACGTAGTGGCTCTTGCCGTCCTTTGTCATCATGTGGGGGAAGCGCCGGGTGTCCGACTTCACCCATTCCGGGCGGTAGTTGCCGTTAGTGTTCTTCCATGTCCCGAACCAGAGCAGATCGAGCCGAAGACCATTGGCACGCGCTTGGGGAATTAACGTGTCCACCCAGGAGAAATCGAACTTCCCTTCGACCGGCTCGATCTGTTCCCACGCGACCGGGATTTCGAGCGTGTTGGCGTGAACGGCCTTGATGGTCTGCAGAACGTTCGGGAGTACGGAAGGATAGTTGCTGCTGTTGTTCGCCTGACCGCCCAGAATGAGGAATGGCGCACCATCGACCAAAAGCTCATGCTTGCCGTTGTGCGTGACGATCTGCGGCAGGGGCGCCGCGTGCGCCGCCCCCGCAAACGCTAAAGCGACGGCAGCAGCAAAAACTTGCTTCATAGATAAAACCCTCCCAAATGGCCCATCGCGCCTCCGAGCAGCTAAGGCAAGGGGTCGTTCAAGAATTGAAGAGCATCAAAGCGGCCCTATTTCCTCGCGGCCGTGGTCACGCTAGCAGAAACTCAGACAAATCCGGGAGTGGGGATGGACCGCCTGATAACGATAGCCAACCGGCTGGTAACATTTATTTTCGTTCTCGCGCTGACGGCGCTTCCAATCATCTCGCCAGCCGCAGCACAGAGCATCCAGGAGATGGTGAACAAGGCGCCGAATGGTCTCGCTCTCACTCCGCCGATGGGCTGGAACAGCTGGAATCACTTCCAGTGCAACATCAATGAAAAGGTCATTCGCGACACGGCTGACGCAATGGTCACGTCAGGAATGCGGGATGCTGGCTACCAGTATGTCGTGATCGACGATTGCTGGCACGGTCCTCGCGATGCCAATGGTTTCATCACCGCCGACCCGCAACGCTTCCCGTCCGGAATCAAGGCGCTCGCGGATTACGTGCATTCCAAAGGGCTGAAGTTCGGCATCTACTCCGACGCCGGACGGCTGACGTGCGGTGGTCGGCCAGGCAGCGAGGGCCACGAATATCAGGACGCACTAACCTACGCGCGCTGGGGCGTTGACTACCTGAAATATGACTGGTGCAACACGGGCGATCGAAATGCGCAGGAAGCGTACGCCACCATGGCCGATGCGCTTCGCCACAGCGGCCGCCCGATCGTCTTTTCGATGTGCGAATGGGGAACGGCCAAGCCGTGGCTGTGGGCGAAGAACACCGGAAATCTCTGGCGCACGACCGGGGACATTTCCGACGACTTTGCAGTCAAGAAAAAGGGCCACGACTGGGAGCATCCGGTGACGATGATCCTGGATCTCAACGAGCCGCTGTGGCCGTTCGCCGGGCCGGGGCATTGGAACGATCCTGATATGCTGGAAGTCGGCAACGGTGGGATGACACCAGACGAATATCGTTCCCATTTCTCTCTTTGGGCGATGATGGCTGCGCCACTGATCGCCGGCAACGACATCGCCCACATGGACGACATCACCAAGTCCATTCTCGAGAACAAGGAAGTGATCGCGGTCGATCAGGACCGTCTCGGGGTCCAGGGTCATCGCGTGTGGAAGGACGGTGATCGCGAGGTGTGGGTGAAACCGCTTTCCGGCGGGGGGAAAGCGGTGCTTCTCTTCAACCGCGGCGAAGCGCCCGCAGCAATTACCGCAACGGCCGACGAACTCGGCTGGCCCGCGGGTGTTCGCGCCAGGGTGCGCGACTTGTGGGCTCATAAGGATGCTGGCCGCTGGACGGGTTCGGTTTCCGCAATTGTCGAGCCGCACGGTGTGGTGATGTTCCGGGTGGGGGCTTGAGCAGGTCAGTGGCCGATTGTGGCCGCAAGAAACCGCAGGGCCTAGACATCAGCGGAATATTAAAGGCATATCCAACACTGGTCTTTGGGGAGACTGCTTCCTGCTGAACCTTCGTCGTGTTCATCACAAGTTATTGAAGCATCGTATATTTTTGGTGCTGAGGTGAGGGAAGAGACGAAGATGAAGAGTTCATTATTGATCGCCGCATTCGGGTCTTTGGTGCTCGGGAGTACAAGCGCTTATGCCCAGAGTATGGGGGGCGGCGCGCCGCCGCACGCTACCGATATGCATCCGG
>DASSKX010000780.1:0-6197 GCA_035689925.1 Acidobacteriaceae bacterium | reverse complement strand
GTTGTCGGACCGGCGTGGATCCGGACATAGTTCTGGAAGGATTCGATCCAATCGACCTCATTAACGGGTACAAAGACCGTGTGCTCGCCGGATCGAAGGGCGAATCGTTCAAGTTGCCGCGGTGGATTTGCGAGGGCGCCCAGCATGGCCAGCACTTGCTTTGTGGCGTCCTCGTGCGGAGTGGCTTCCAGCCTCGCGATGGCCCGCTGGAATGCGAGCGCAAAGCGTTCCTCGGCTACTGGTTTGAGGAGATAATCGATCGCAGCGATTTCGAATGCCCGAATCGCATACTGATCATGCGCAGTCACGAAGATGACCGGTGGCATACGGTCCGCTCCCACGGCGTGAACGACTGCAAAGCCGTCGGTGCGCGGCATCTGAACATCGAGGAATACGAGGTCTGGCTTTTGTTCACGAATGCGAGCAATGGCTTCGCGTCCATTGCGCGCCTCGGACAGTGACCCGACCCGGGGTTGACGGCCGAGCAGCCACTTCAGCCCTTCGCGTGCGAGGGGCTCATCGTCCACGACGAGGACATTCAATCGCATGGCGAGTCCTCGGGCGGAGTTTTCCGTATGGGCAGTGTGATTGTGACCCGCACCCCTCGGCCGGCTGCTGGCTCGATGAGCAGACCCGCGCTCTCGCCATAGAGCCGAGCTAACCGGTTTCTGGTATTTGTCAACCCGATTCCGGAACTGCCAGGCTTGGGCGAGAGAAGACCCGGGCCGTCATCGGAGACAATGAGCTGTAGTGACCCATTGGAGCTGACCGCCACAACCTCGATGGTCACGGCGTCTTCGCTTTGGCCAAGTGCGTGGCGGACGGCGTTCTCAACGATTGGCTGCAGTACCATGTGTGGGACAAGAACGTCGGAGAGAGCAGTTGGGCTGATGCGGACGCGCAGACGGTCCTCGAAGCGGACCTGCTCAATCGAGAGGTATAAGCGTAGGAATTCGAACTCGCGCCAGAGCGGGACTTCCTGCGCCTCTACGTCCTCGAGCGTGAGGCGGAGCAGGTCCCCGAGCTTCTCAACCATGGCTTTGGCTTGCGCTGTCTTCTGCTGCTGAATAAGGACCATGATCGCGCCGAGCGTATTGAAGAGAAAATGGGGCTGCAACTGCATCTTCAGGGAGCTCAGCTGCGCGGTTGCAAGCTGCTGCGCAAGTTCAGATGCCTTGACCTTGAGCTCCAATGCCTCCCGCTCGCGGCTCTTGGCGTTCTCTTGCGACCGATACACGGTATGCAGCGCGATCACGGCCCAATAACGGATGACTCCGCCCTGGATGCCGAATCCCAGCATAATCCGCACTCCGGCGCCGAGCGACGGCGGAGGAGGAAGCGCAGGGAAGACGCCGAGCAGCAGCAGTACCGGAACTTCAAGAGTGGTGGCCAGGATAGAGAAAATCACGCTGAAGCAGAGATGCCATGGGGCATAGACGACTTGGCGCTCGATTGGCCACCGGTTGCTGAGCCAAAGGACCGCCGGTGTGAGGGCCGCGCAAACATACATGCCCGTCATCCAGCCCACGAAGACGTACTTCCAGGGCACAGCGCCGCCCTGATAAAGGCGGGGCACCGTGTCCTGGATGATGTAGAAAAGCCCGGCGATGGTCCAGCCGAGCCAGATTCCTACAGTCAACCGTATCCGTTGACGCATTCGGGGCGACATCCCTGCTCATTTTGTCACGGCTCTCGCGTTGACTCTGCCAGGTCTTGATGGAGCGGTCTGCCGCGATGACGAACCGCGCTCGCAGGCTCTTCAATCCAGTTCGGCATCCGGGCAGAACTGTTGGTCAAAAACACCTGTCCGCTGCCTTCCTGGCGCCGCTAGGATCGCAACATCGCGAAAGGCCAGAACCCAAGGTGGCCCGAGCAAGGAACGGGACGGCAGTTCTCGACGACATGCAGGGTCCGGGCATACGGCGCGGCAATGACGGTGGGAAGCCGGCTCTGGACAGATGACTCGACGAGCCGTAGCCGCGGGACTTGACGCAAGCGGACCGACGAACTGGGAGATCAACAGATGAAAATTGGAATTTGGTTCTATGGCCTGGGCACCGCACTCGCCGGCATTCTCGATATAGCGTGGCGTGCATTCGATGCCTCTCATCAACCGATCAACTCTCTGGGAAAAGTTCCCGGTCAAAACGTGCTGGCCTGTGTCGCGGGTGTTTGTCTGGTCGCAGCCGGCCTTGCAATCCTGTGGTGGCGCAGCGCAAGCTTTGGTGCGGCGGCATCGGGCATCGCCTACGTGCTTTTCATGGCGTTGTGGCTGTCTCGGTACTATGCCGGCGTTCATGCGCTCGGATGGCGAATCGACGTCCTGCTCGGCGTTTCCTTCGGGCTGGCCCAACAGTTATGGCTGGTTGCTCCAGCAGCCATCGTTTACGTCTACATCGCCTCAACGGATTCTCTCTTGCAGGCAAGAGCCACACTCGCGGCTCGCTGGATGCTGGGATTGCCACCTATCGTCTTCGGATTACTGCATCTCATGGGCATTCACGTATTCGCGAGAATCGTCCCGCGGTGGATACCGTTTGGAGCGTTTTGGGCGGTGCTGACAGGCATTGCGTTCATACTGGCGGGAATTGCAATTTGCTCCGGAATTAAAGATGTCCTGGCCGCTCGGCTTCTTGCACTGATGTTGTTGCTGTTTGAAGGTCTTGTCGAGATCCCTCCGATTTTTATCCGCCTGCACAATCAGGCGACATGGGGTGCCGCCGTCTACAACCTGGCTGCGGTAGGGGCATGTTGGATATTCGCCGACTTTCTCGCAACGCGCGCACAGCGTGAACGGATTAATCCGAGGAATGTTGCCATGTCACGCCCGGATTCGGTTGTGGCGTAGTGGGTGACGCGAAATCCTCGAATGTCCCGCTCCGTTGGGTCCGGCTGCCCGCAAATCCGGCACACAACTCGTACAGCAGGTACCGGAGAGAGCAGGTTTTCGGAGTCTTCGGGAGGGGTGGCACTGATCGCCTACTCGGGGTCGCGCAAACAGAGTGCAGGAAGTCGCCCGCCGCCGCGTCCGTATACTGACCACGTGCCGGACAGCCGGGATAAACGCCGCCGCAGCGATCTTGACCTTTTCGTCCTCGCTCTCATCGAGGCTGGGATCAGTACCCCGTACGAACTGCAGATCAGCGCTGGCCTGTCGCCAGGGGCAACCATTCCTGCTCTCCGTCGCCTGGTCACTGGCGGGTGGGCCTCACAGGCAAAACCTGGTCGCCGAGGACGCACCGAGCACCGCATCACGCCGTCCGGCCGGAGGCATGTCGAAAGCACCTGGTGCCAGCTGATCGAGGACGGTCCGAGTGGAGATAGCGACGCGGACCTCCGTGCCGCTCTCCTGGCCCTCTTCGTCGGAGGCGACCGTCGGCTGGCTTCCGAATTTCTGCGCGGCTCCGCAGAGAAAATTCGGTCCTCTCTCCGAGCCGCTCGCCAGCAGCACGCGGAGCTGGATCAGCCGCCGCTAGCCGCCTGGTATCAGAGGCTCAGAGCCGAAGCTCTGAAATCCGTGGCGCGTGCCGAAGCCTCTGGCATTCTGGCCATCAGCAGGCGGTTACCCGCAAAACCGACCTCGAAAGGCCGCTCAAAATAGCATGCTGTGCTGTTACAAAAGGCTCTTTTGGCCTTGAGAATAGCCGGGTGGCTCATCCGTTCAGGGCTTCGTAATCGGAGGCCTCAAACGTCCTTGTCGAAGAAGGTCGGCTCCCACGGACCGTAGCGAACCTGACCTGCGGCCCGAAGTTGCCGAGTCCGGACCCGAACCCGCCTGTTGCGGGCGGAAGGTGCGATCCCCGACACCAGTCGCCACCCCAGCTCCGCCATGACCTGATGACAGACCGACCGCCCCTGCTCGGTTGGAACGAGGAGCCGGACCCATTTGTCCCCTGAACCCGGTGGGCAAGTCACCAAGCCCCTTCGCTGTAGAAGGGAGCACGCCCGGCTCGTCTCGAAATCCGGCTACTGGCTTTCCGTCCTGAGCCGCCGTTCAGAATAGGGCCTGTCCGATTCCTGATCGGCTTCGTCGATCGAGCGCTGCAGCGCGTAGAAGGCCAGGTGGGTGAGCCGGTGGCGGCGCAGCTCAGAGAGCGTCGCCAGCAGAAACAGATTGCCGAGCGGACCGAGAGCATACGCCAGCTTCGCCTCCGGCTTTGAGTTTTTGCCTGCATTCCTGCAGGCATCTTCGGAATCCTCTTTCCATGTAGCTGGTCTCTTTCTCAATGATTTACCCGGGTGAGCAGCCCGACGGCGGCCCAAATTCTGAACAGTTGGCTCGAAGCATCCGTCCCGACGGACACACGACGTGCCCCCAGTCCTGATCACTTCAATCTAGTTCCCTTTGGCTACGGAACGTCCTCATGCGACGCTTGCCTCGCAGTCCGAAGTCTCGTGGAGGTTCGTATGCCCAAAGTTCAACACGTACCACAGCCGGCGCGCTCCATCGCGGTGCGAGGCCGGTCCCCGCCAGCCGGTGATCGCACCGCCAGCTTTGGCTGGCACTCCGCTCCACCGGATCATTAGACGTAGCGGAGAAGATGCGACCCGCAACCATTCCGCCTTTGTAAGGAGTATTTCGATGGACAGTTTTCTTGCCGCCGTTCCGCCGCAGCCGCCTGCGGTTCCGTTTGAGTACCTCGATTGCCACGAACTGGCCTCGCGGCTGACCGTGCCGGAGACCTGGGTGCGCGAGCACGTGCGCCACGGCTGTCTCGATCCGATCCCTCATGTTCGGTTCGGCAAGTACATCCGCTTTCGCTGGGGGAGCCCCGAACTGACGGTCTGGCTGGAACGGCGTATCGTAGGTGGCAACAACAAGGCAGGGCGGGCTCAGAGAAAGGATACGGTTCAGTGAACCGAGCCCGACGTCATCAGCGGGGGTACGTCTTCCTGAAGGGGAATGGATGGTACCTCCGCTACTACGATTACGTAGTGGCGCCCGACGGCGTGACTACCCTCAAAATCAAGTGCACGAAGCTTGCTTCCTTCGGCGGCCCGTACCGGTCGAAAAAGTCCGTCCGGCGACTGGCCGACGAGTTCCTCAAGCCTTTGAACAACGGGACACAAACACCGGAAAGCGATATGACTGTTGCCGCGTTCGTCGATCAGGTTTACCTGCCCTGGGCTAAGGAGCAGAAGAAGCCGTCGACCTACGACGGGTACCTGAAGATGTGGAAGGGATACCTGAAGGACCGCATGGCCATGCCGTTGCGGGAATTCAGAACAGTCGATTGCGAAACTCTGCTCACCGCGCTCGTCCGAGCCCGCAAGCAGGGGAAAGATAAGCTGGGCATCCGTACGATGGCGCATTTGAAGCACCTGCTCAGCGGAATCTTCCGGTACGCAATCCGGACAGGCTACCTGAACGGAGTAAATCCTGTTCGGGACGCAGTGCTCCCGGCGGCGAGCCCGGCATCAAAGACGCACGCGTACTCTATCGACGAAATCACGAACATGCTCGAGAACGTTCCGCCACTCGCTCAGGTTGTGATCGCGACGGCGGCGTTCACGGGTCTTCGCAAGGGCGAGCTGCGCGGACTGGAAGTGAGCGACTATGCACACGAAGCCCTCATCGTTCATCGCAACGTGTGGAGAAAGGAGATTGGAACACCGAAAGGAAAGAGAGGTCAGGGAGCGGTCCCGGTCATACCGTGGCTCGCGCAGCTCCTCGATGGTTACATCGCTGCTTTCAAGCCGCGGAAGTATTTGTTCGAGGGGCTGAAGCGCGGCCCTGCAGATCTCGACTATCTGACGCGCGAGGTAATCAAACCAGCGCTCACCAAGGCCGGGATCACATGGCATGGTTGGCATGCGTTTCGACGCGGACTCGCGACAAACCTGCACCGACTTGGTGTCGCCGACATCGTGATTCAGGCGATTCTCCGTCACAGCGACGTTGCTGTGACGCGCGATGCGTACATCGATCGCGATGCGGTGGATCCCCGGAGTTTGGCCGCAATGGCGGCTCTCCAGACCTTAATATGCAACCAATATACAACTACGGCACCCGAAGCTCAGATCGGAGTCGTCGTACAATGAAGAAAGCAAAGACGTTCGCTCATGCGGAGGGATGTGTGAGCGGTTGAAACAGGCGGTCTTGAAAACCGCTGTGCCCGAAAGGGCACCGGGGGTTCGAATCCCTCCCTCTCCGCCATCTCGGAATGCCTCAACACAACGCAAACGCCGCCGCGCCG
>DASSKX010000779.1:0-4348 GCA_035689925.1 Acidobacteriaceae bacterium | reverse complement strand
CTTCCCCGACTGGGTGCTCGATCAGGCGCAGCTCGGCACGCAGGTCGCGAATCGCGTGGCCCTCGGCACCGGTGTCCAGCCGCCGCGCTTCCGCTGGGTGCCCTACGCGGACGCTCTGCTCTTCCCGCTCGACAACAGCGGCCTGGCCGCGGCGACTCCGGACCGGAAGAAGTTCTTCCCGCTCGAAGACAAGCTGCGGCTGCGCTATTTCCAGGATGCGGGCCTGACCGCCATTCCTGCCACCCTCGATGCGTACCTGGCCAGAGTGGTAACACCCACGCTCGAGCGGCAGCGTGCCGGCGGAGCCATCGCCGTGAAATTCGAGGTGGCCTACCTGCGCAGTCTCGACTTTGGTGATCCGCCGCAGAGCCAGGCGGCGCAGGTCTACGCAAAGGCTGCGCACGGAGGCGTTCCCGATCCCGCCCAGTACAAAGTCCTCCAGGATTTCCTGTTCCGCTACATCGCAGCGGAGTGCGGGCGGCTCGGCATGGCGGTCCATCTGCACGCCATGGCGGGCGACGGCAGCTACTTCGGCGTGGCCGGAGTCAATCCATTGCTGCTCGAGCCGCTCTTCAACGACCCGCGCCTGCGGCATACGAATTTCGTGCTGCTGCATGGCGGATGGCCGTACGAGCGAATCACTGCAGCCCTGCTGCTGAAGCCCAATGTCTACGTCGATCTCTCCTCGCAGGACCTCTTCTTCCCCGCCCGGACCGAAGCGCAGTGGCTGCGGGAGTGGCTGGAATGGGAGCCGGACAAAGTGCTGTTCGGGACCGACGGCTATCCTTTTTCGGATGAGATGGGCTGGCCGGAATCAACCTGGCTCGCCAACCGCAACGGGCGCGCGGCGCTCGGCATCGCTCTGACCGGCATGCTGCATGACGGCGAGATTACGCGGGACAAAGCAAACCAGCTGGCGAGAAAAGTGCTGCGGGGCAACGCTGAGGCCCTGTATCACCTGACGACAGCGAAATAGCGCCGCACAAAATTGGCAGCCTGCCTGTCGCCCTGCCTGGCGGACCAGTTTCCACCGCGACATTGCTCCGGCGTTTGCCGTCTAAACTCTTTGTAGACACTCATGCTGCCTGGCTGTTCTCGATTGCGACTTTTTCTCGGATTCTGTGTGCTGATTCTGCTGCCTGCTGCCCTGCGCGCGGAGGCGGACACGAATCCGCTGAACCGGCAGCCCGAGGTGCGCGAGGCCTTCGGCCAGTTCTACAGCATGAATTACGACGACGCGATTGCGCGTTTCGAGCGCATTCACGCCGAGCATCCCGGCGATCCCATGGCCACGGATTATCTGCTGGACGGCATCCTCTTCCGGGAGCTGAACCGGCTCGATCTGCTGGACACCACCTTCTACGCCAACGACGGCTTCCTGAGCGGCAAGCACACCGTCACCGAAGATCCCGCCACGCGCGATCGCATCCGCAAGCTGGGCGACGAGGCCATCGACGAAGCGAACGCCGAGCTGAAGCGGAATGACAAAGACATCAACGCGCTCTTCGCCCGCGGCTGGGCGCGCAGCCTCGAGGCCGTCTACTCCGGCATGGCGCAGCGCGCCTTCGGCGGCGGTTTGCGCCAGGCGATGGCGGCGCGCGGCGACTGCGACCGGGTGCTGCAGCTGGATCCGAATTACGTCGACGCCAAGCTGATCGTCGGCACCTATGAATACGTTGTCGGCGCGCTGCCGCTTCCCTTCAAGATCCTCATCGGCATCGTCGGGATTCACGGATCGAAGTCCCAGGGCATGGGGTTGTTGCGCGATGCGGCCGCCCGCGGCGTGGTGACACGCGTCGAGGCGCGAACGGCCATGATGCTTTTCCTTCGCCGCGAAGGGAAATATGCCGAGGCCGCCTCCATTGCGCGCAGCATGGCTGAGGAGTATCCGCATGACTACCTGTTCCGCCTGGAAGAAGCCAACCTGGAGAAGGACGGCGGACAGGGCATGGTTGCGGTCGACTCCTACGAGCAGCTGATCCAGTTGGCCAAGCGCCCGAGGTACTATCCCGAGGCGCACCTGGAACTGGCGTACTTCGGGCTCGGCGAGGCCCTGCGCGGGCAGAAGAAGTACGCGCAGGCCATCGAAGCGTATCGCGAGGGTGCGCTCCAGCCGACGACCTCCACGGAACTGAAGCGCCGTTGTCTGCTCAAGGCCGGAGAGACCTACGACCTGATGGGCCAGCACCACGACGCCGTCCAGGAGTACTCCCAGGTCATCGACGCCGGCAGCGACACCGTGCAGGGAGACCTGGCGCGGAAATACATGAAGTCCGGCTACATCGGGAACTAACTCTCATTCGTCGGTCACGGAAAGTGTCATGCAGTGTCCGTGCCCCGTCTCGCATTGCAGCATGTCCTGGGCGAGCAGATTCCATCCCACAAAGCCGGCGAAGTGGTGGTTCGGCGACTGCTCAACGGTCGGCGCCAGTCCGTCGCCGGTTTCGGCGTCGTAGTCCTCGTGCATCGATCCCCACTTCGCGATGTCGCGATGCAGGATATCCGCAAGCTGCACGGCCAGTCCGTGCGCCTCGGAGGGGAATCCGTAGCGGCGCAGAGCGACCCAGTCAAGGAAGTTGGCGTTGATCCAGATCGGCCCGCGCCAGTTGGAGTAGGGGACAATGATGGCCTCGTTGTTGTACCTGGGATCGGATTTGGCCAGCGATCGAAAGCCCCAGGGCGAGCGCATCTCGGCCGGATTCAGCAGGTGAAGGCGAATCATGCGGCGGCCTTCGTCGCGGGAAAGCAGGCCGTCGACCAGCGGCAGGAAATTCGACCAGGCGATCACGCGGACGACGGCTCCGGTGTCCCTCCGGCGATTCCAGAACATCGCATCGGAGGCCGACCAAAGCTTTCCCAGAATCGCGCGGCGCGTGGCCAGCGCTTCGGCGCGATACCCGCGAGCATGCGGCGCATCGTGCAGGGCTTCGGCCAGCGCAGCCATGGCCTCGTATTCGCGCATGGCCCAGACTGACGCATCCACGGCGAGGATCGCGCTGCGATCCTTCGCGTCATTCGTGAGGGCCGGGTTATTGTCAGCCCCGGACTGCATCGCGTTATCCCAGAACCACAGGCCCCACTTTGCGTCGTACTGCGTGCGGCGGCGGTACTCGAGGACGCGCTGCATCGCGGGCCAGACCGGGCGGAGCCACTCGTCGTCATGGAGCCGCTCGGAGGCCAGCAACGCGCCCTGCGCGAGAAAAGGCTTCATCGCGAACTTGCCGAAGAGGGCGTGCGGACCGGTGGGCGTGAGGCTGCCGGCGACGTAACCGTCGGCGTCGGCGGATGAAGCAAAGCTGAGCACCCAGTCGCGCAGGTATTTCGCGTCGGCGGGATCCTGATTCGCCCAGTGCGCCCCGATGAAGAAGCCGTCCCAGTCCCACATCTGGTGGTAGTAACCGGCAGGGATCAGGTAGGGGTATTTGATGAGCCCTTCGGCAGGCTGGATCGTCTGCGGCGCCAGGCGGCCGAAGTCCGTGGTGAGCGCCGCGAGCAGGTCCGCATCGGAGCGCGACTGCGCCGAACCGGAAAAGGCGACGCCCGCACAGACCACGAGCCCGAGGGCGCGACGAAGACGGAAGAGGAGCACGGGGCATGATAACGCTGAGGCGGCGTCCCCGTGCGGAGTGTGCCGCCTCTGTTGGTTCGGATTGGCCTACTTCAGGTCGTCGACGAAACGGCCCAGGATGACCGACTGTCCGCTGATTGGGTCCTTGATCAGCAGGCCGACCACGCGCACTGTCGTTGCCGAGTTCACGTCGGCCAGCGAACTCATCCCGTCGCGGAACGTTGTCCCCGCCTGCGTATAAACGGTGACCGTCTGCGGAATGAGCAGCCCGGCGAAGCCCTTCACCTGCATCTGGAAGCTGCCGTTGCTCTGGTTGACCGAGTTGGCCACCACCGTCCCATTGAAGCCCCAGTTCCGCAGAACCACGCGGTTCACGCTGAGCGCCTGAGCGTCCTGCGCCCCGCTGATCGAGCCGCCGACCGACACATGCTGGCCGGGCAGGAGGCTCGATGCGTTGAACAGGAATTCCGTGAAGCGGTTGTGCATCCAGTAGATGCCGAACTTCTCGTTGCCGCTCAGCTTCACCTGGTCGATGGCTCCGTCCGTCACCGCGGTCCCGTTGGCCGGCAGCGTGCCGCGCACGTAGAACTGGAACGCATTCGCCGCGCCCGAGGCTGGCGTCACATAGGTCACCTGCCCCGACGCATAGAAGCCGTTCTGCGAGAGGATCGCGACCTCGTCAGCATCGATCGTCGAAGTCGCCTTGTCGAGCGTCCCGGAGATCTGCACGATGCTGGTGTTGGTCAGGTCGTTGAAGGTCTCGCTGTTCTCCCACTCGGT
>DASSKX010000778.1:0-2463 GCA_035689925.1 Acidobacteriaceae bacterium | reverse complement strand
ATCTGCACCGGCGAGGTGTGCGTGCGCATCAGCAGACGGTCGCGGAGTGCCTTCCGCTCCTGTCCGGCAACGACCAGCGTGTCCTGCGTGTCGCGCGCGGGATGGCCCGGAGGAAAGTTCAGCGACTCGAAGTTGTAGTAGTCAGTCTCCACCTCCGGCCCCACGCCAACCGAGTACCCCATCCGCTGAAAGATCCCGACAATTTCGTTCCACGTGCGGATGAGCGGGTGCTCGGCGCCGAGCGGGCGAACATTCCCGGGCAGCGTGATGTCGATGGCCTCGGCATCGAGCGCAGAGGCGGACGGCCCCGACTCCGCCTGCTCCAGGCGCTCTTCGATCCGGGCCTTCAGCGTGTTAAAGCGCTGGCCGATCAGCTTCTTCGCAGCGGGCGGAGCTGCCTTCAGCCACGCATCGCTGATCGACTTCAGCCGGCCCTGCTTCCGGCCCAGCCACTGCAGCCGAAACTGCTCGCGGTCGTCGGGCGTGGCGAGCGCAGCGGCCGAGCGCTCGACCTCCGCGGCCACGGCGGCAAAAGCCTGGTCCAGCTCCGGCTCAGAGTACCCGGACAGAGATGGGATACCGTCATCCTGCATGATTATGTTGAGGATAAATCAGGCGCAGGGCACAGGGTTCAGAGCGCGACGACAGTCATCGGGATCAGCAGCAGGGCGAGTCCGACTGAGGCCCGCCCTGCGCAATGCACGGAAGGCTCGCTAAGCAGATCCGCTGGCCGACTCCTCGACAATCACCACATCCCATGCCGGAATCGTGAGCTTCTGCCCGTGGCCGGCTTTCGCACCGGTCAGCAGATCGGCGCCCGCCCCGTACTCGTACGGCACCTCCACTGGATTCGCCGAGTAGTTGAAGTAGTAATGCACCCGGTGTCCCATGCGGTTGGTGCCGTGCTGGATGTGCACCGCGGGAGGCGCATCCTGGTCCGGCCCGGCGAGTCCTGCCTTGTCGAGCGCGTCACGCAGAATGGCTTTCTGCAGCGGGTCCGACAAATACGTGCCCTCGTAGACCAGCCGACCCGCACCGTACTGGTTCTCCGTAATGGCCGGCCATTTGCCGAAGAAGGGATGGTCGTAGAACGCCAGCTCCTTGGCGTGTTCCGGCATCAAAAACTCAGCCCAGTAACTCACCTTGTTCGCCTCCGCGCCCACATGGAAGGGATCGTCCTTGAGCGCCAGCGGATGCTCGAGGTTCGAGAACTCCTGATAGCTGAAGCCCGCCGCCTCGCGCAGCGGCCCGGGAGCGCGCACCCAGCGCACGGCGCTGTTCTCGTTGGCGAATCCGCTCTTAAAGGTCATCACGACCTCGCCGCCCTTTTTCACGTAGTCCGAGATGCGCTCCAGCAGCGCATCGTCGGAGATGTAGAGCGCCGGCACGATCAGCAGCTTGTACTGCGAGAAGTCCTGCGTCTCCGGAAAGACGAAATCCGTCGGCACGTTCAGCTGATACAGCGCCCTGTGCATCTGCTGCACCAGCGCATCGTAGCCCTGCGGCGCGCGCGAGAATGGGGAGACCGGCGCCGGCCCGCCATAGGGCATGAAGCTGATCGCGTTCGCCGAGTCGCGGCTCCACAGAATCGCGACCTTCGGCCGAATCTGCAGCCCTACCAGATGCGGCCCGATCTTCTGGAGTTCATGCGCCGTTCGGCTCATCTCCGCGTACGCGCGGTTGGGCTCGAGATCGTGCGAGAGGATGCCCTTCCAGTAGGTCTCCTGATTCGCCGCGATCGAAGCCCAGTGCCAGTACTCCACCATGTTGGCGCCGTTCGAGAGGTGCGTGTACACGTCTTCCCGCAGCTGTCCGTCATACGGCGGGAACTGGCCTTCGGAATTCCAGCCGATCGTCTGCGCGTTGGTCTCGGTCACCAGATAATTCGAGTGCTTCAGCGAGCGCGTGAAATCCCCCTGCAGCGACTGGACGGAGCCGTCAAAGTGATCCTGCGTGCCGTGGTAGATGTTGTCCGCCGGAATATCGAGCGCCTGTGCCACTGCCTCTTCGTTCACGTCGTGGCGCATCATGCCGCCGTAATCCGTCGTGACGAACTGCCGCGGCCCCGCGCATGCGCGCACCAGCGCCGCCTGCCAGTGCAGGAAATCCGTGACCCGCATCTGGCTCCAGCGCGTCCACTCCAGCTTGTAGCCGGTGGAGATGGTGCCCTCGCGCGTCGGCAAATCCTCCCAGGTGTGGATATTCTCGCCCCAGTAGTTCAGGAACCAGGCTTTGCTCAGGTTCTCCGGCGTGCCGAATTTCTTTTCGAGATAGTGCTGGAAGCCGATGAAGACGTCAGGATTCGCCGCACCATAGCTCGATGTTTCGTTGTCGAGCTGCCACCCAATCACCGTCGGGTTGTCCTTGTAATGCGCGACAATGTTGCGGATCAGCCGCTCCGCATAGAACCGATACGCGGGCGAGTCGGTGTCCATGTTCTGCCGCAACCCATAGACACTCGGC
>DASSKX010000777.1:0-4549 GCA_035689925.1 Acidobacteriaceae bacterium | reverse complement strand
GGTGCGTCTCTGGGGTGCTGCCATCGGAGCAACGGCGGGTCGCATCTTTGGAAGAATCTCGAAGAAGCTTGGGGAAGCAGTCGAGAACAAGATTGCGGCGTTCCGTTCAGGACTGGACACCATCCGGTCCGTCGGCGATTTTGCGATCGCCGCCTCGCTGTCGATCGGAATGTGGCTGCTGATTGCGGTCGCCTATCTGGAGACGGCACGAGCCTTCGTGGCCGCTCCGGCTCTGGGCTCGATGACTGCGCCGGATAGTGTATTGCTGATGGTGATCAGCGGAACGGCGAGCACCATTCAGCTGCCGGTGCTGGGCTGGTTTACGCAAATCGGGTTGGTGGAAGAGGCGATCCGGAATTTCTTTGGCGTGTCGCCGGAGGCCGCGATGGGCTGCGCGGCCACCCTGCTGCTGGTCACTTTCCTGGGGATCGTGCCGGTGGGGCTCATATGGTCCAGATTTGAGCAGGTGTCGCTGAGAAAGGTAGCTCAGGAGAGCGAGCACGCCAGCGAAGATCTGGCGCATCGCCCGGCTGAGCCGGTGCGATCGGAAGCGGCCAGCTAGCCACAACAGAGAACCTCGGCAGAACCTTACTGCAGCGGAACAAAAAAGTGGGCCACCGTGCGCGCGATGGCCCTGGTCGAGTAAACCTTTGCGAATCCTGGCGGACGAGGCAGTTATTGCCCCATGATGGTCCGGGTTGGCGCGTACTCTGGAGCCTTTTTGTCCAGTCTGCGGGTGATCTGGCTGTGGAACTGAACGGTGCGCAGGGCATAGCTGCCCGCGTCGCGGTCGAAGGTGAGGATCACGCGCGAGTCATTCGGTGCCGGCGCCCCAGGCATGATGACCCACTGCATATTCCGGGCGCCATCGGCGCTTTGCATTCTGACGGTACTGGAGCCAGCATCGCGGTAGAGTGTGTAAACGCCGGCAGAGCAGTGCTTCCCGTTGGCGACGAAGTTGAACGGGACTTTGGCGGTTGAGGTCTCGGCGAAGGCAGAGGTTGCGGCAAACGCCAGCATCGCTGACGCTATAGCGAGCTTGCTGAGGATGGTTTTCATGGGGCCCTCCTCTCTTGTGAAAGAACCTTAGCCCGCGGTCTGGGGAGCTGTCGTTAAATTGCCGGCGAGAATTCGTGAAGCTTTTGTCGTGGCCGTCTGGAAGTTGTTCAGCTGGTGGAGGGGCGACAGAACGTCGGCGGGACGGGCTTTCGGAGGCAAAAAAAGGGGGCCATCGTGCGCGCGATGGCCCTGGTCGAGTAAACCTTTGCGGAGTCTGCCGGACGGGAGGCTACTGCCCCATAATGGTCCGCGTTGGCGCGTACTCCGGAACTTTCTTGTCCAGCTTGCGGGTGATCTGGTTGTGATACTGAACTGTTCGCAGAGCGTAGGTGCCTGCGTTCTCGTCAAACGTGAGGATCACACGCGAATCATTGGTGGCCGGCTCACCGGGGCCGGCGATCCACTGGAAATTGCGGGAACCATCGGCGCTCTGCAGTCTCACCATGTTCAGCTGCGTGTCGCGCTCTACGGTGTAGATACCGGCGGAGCACTGTTTGCCGTTTGCGACGAAGTTGAAAGGCACCTTCACGGTGGTGTTCTCAGCGAAGGCAGAAGTGACGGCAAACGCCAGCAACGCTGACGCGATAGCAAGCTTTGTGGGGATGGCTTTCATGGGGTTGCTCCTCTATGAGCAAGAACCTTAGCCACTCGAATTAACGACTGTCGTTAAATTGCCGTCGAGAAATCGTCAAAGTTTTGAGGGTGACTGGGACGATACTCCGGGGGCGGAAGGCCGCGCTCGTGACGGCGACGCTTCCGCCGAGGCGCGCTGAGTATAGTCCGGCAGAAGCTGCCGGGCTGCCTGGGCCCGCGCATGGTCCCCTGCGGCTTCGTAGTGCATTGCGATCTCGCGGGCGACGCGCTCTTCGCGGCCGGCAAAAAGCTCACTGAGGCGGCGCGCAATGCGCGCATGCCGCTCCGCGCGGCGCGTGCGCGGCTGCCGGCGATACAAAACCTCGCGATAGAGATCGTGCGCGAAGACGTAGAACTCCGAATGGGTGCCGTCCGGCAACTCGTCGGTGCCCGCGTGCTCCACAAAATACAGCCGCCGCGCCAGCACCTGACAGGCCTCTTCTGTTTCGCCGGGTTCTTTCTCCAGCGCAGCGGCGACCGACCAGACGGGAAAGCTGATGCCGGTGAGGCTCGCCGCCTCAAGGATCGTTTGCTCCTCGCGCGTCAGGCGCTCGATCTCAATCTCGATCGTCTGCGCCAATCCTGCGGGAATGGAGGTCTCGATCTCACCGGGAGGCGTGCGCAGTTCCCAGACCGTGGCACCATCGCATTGGCGGCTGAGCAGGTGGCGCTCCGCGATGAGGTGCTCAAGGACGGCGACGGCGAAGAGCGGATTGCCCTGCGACCGCTGATGCAGGAAGCCCACCAGTCCTGCCGGTAACTCCTGTTGCCCCAGTTCGCGGACGATGAGCTCGTTCACGGCCGAGCGGGTCAGCGGTCCCAGCGGGATTTCGGTCGCGAGGCGGTGCAACTGCAGGTCCTGCCTGAGGGCGCGGAGCGTGGCATGGTTGCTTTTCTCCGGAGGCCGGTAGGTGGCCAGCACCATCAGCTTCGCGGGCGTGCGCCGCCGTGCCAGGGCGGAAAGCAGATGCAGTGTGGAGTCGTCGGCCGCGTGCAGGTCCTCAAGAACGAGCATCACCGGCGCCTTTTTCGCCAATTCCTCAAGAGCAGCGCAAAGTTCCGCGACCGCGCGCGCCTGCGGGGGAGTTGCGCCGGCGGCCTGCGCCTGCCCCAGCGCGCCCACCCAGGACGGGGCTATTTTCCCGATCATTCGGCAGACCTCCTCGGACCGTGCCGAGGCGCTGAGCTGGCCCAGCGCTTCCATGACCGGATAAAAGTCTTCGCGCTCGCGGAGTCCTTCAACGCACTGTCCCTGTCCGGAGATCCAGGGATCCTCGAGCCCGCGCCGCCACGCATCGAGGAGCGCCGTTTTGCCAATCCCGGGCTCGCCGGCGACGAAAGCAATCTGCCGCTCGCCGTTCTCCGCCGACTGTGCGAGTGCGTGCAGCCGCCGCAGCTCTTTTTCGCGACCGACGATCGGCGCTGCAGGAGTGGGGGAGGGGGGCTCGGCAGCGACCGCATCGCTGCATTCCTTTACCTGCGCCACAAAGACATAGCCGCGCTTGGCGTGCGTGCGAATATAGACAGGCTCGTCGGTGCTGTCGCCCAGCGTCCTGCGCAACTCAAGCATGTATGTGCGCAGAACCTGCGGCTGGACGAATGTATCCGGCCAGAGGGCGTCGAGCAGTTCATTGTGCGTGATCAGGCGGCCGGGATGCTCAACGAGGTAACGCAGTACGGCAAAGGGCCGGGGTGTGAGGGCGATCTGCTCGCCACCCCGCCACAGACACTCATTCGCCGTATCGAGCCGAAACGGCCCAAACTGCAGCATGCGCCGGTGACCTCCCCGAACGTGGGTCTGGGATATTGATGATTCTGCGGGCGCGGTCGATGCGCGCCCCTTTTCCCTGGGGTGATCCTATCGCACTTCCTGAAGCGGTTATTGGACCTGGCGAAGCGTGTGAAGGAAAGCAGCCGTCCTCTTTTTTCGCGTCAGAGCCCCTTGCGGATGGAGCGACGGACGGTATCCGTCGCGACACCGTAGGCGGCATGCGTCACCCATCCGCTGATGCGCTCCTCGGTGCGCAGCTGGTTGGGCGGCGCAGAGAGGCCCATTTTCGGCAGCAAGGCCTCGTGCGTGATGCGGTTGAGAGCGATACCGAAAGCCGCTCCGCGCCAGGCGCCGATCTCCGGTTCGAATTCCACCAGAGCGCCGTAAAGGCCGCCGGCGAGCGCGCCGAAGATCCAGTTGATGCCCTGTTCGGCGGCTTTGCGCTGGCCATCAGGCAGCGTATGCCCGACCATTTGTTCTGCCAGAAGCGCCGAAGGGGCGGCTTGTCCGCTGATGCGGGGAGGGAAGAGCTGCTCGGTGAGCAGCTTGATGCCGGCTCCGGCGAGACCGCCGGCAAGACCAGCCAGGAATCCTTTGGCGAGAGAACGCGACTCTGGTTCTTTGCTCATGAAGGCTTAAGATGCGTCGCGAACGAGGATAATCCGCGCGCAGCACCATGACAACCCGCGCTGCTGCTGCAGCGGCCCTGCTGCATGTCGCTGCTAAAATTGAGGCAGACCGATGAAATGTCCCTACTGCGGATTCCTCCAGGATCGGGTGATCGACTCGCGTGAGAGCCGGGAAGCCGACGCCATCCGCAGACGGCGGGAATGCGAGAAGTGCAACCGCCGGTTCACCACGTACGAGCGCATTGACGAAATCCCATACATGGTCGCGAAGAAAGATGGGCGCCGGGAGAAGTTCGAGCGCCAGAAGGTTCTGAGCGGCCTGCTGCACGCATGCGAGAAGCGGCCGATCTCGGCCGGCAAACTGGAACAGCTGGTCGATGAGGTGGAAAGCTACGTCACCGAGTCGAACGAGCGAGAGCGCACGACGACCGAAATTGGCGAGCTGATTATGGATCGC
>DASSKX010000776.1:0-9150 GCA_035689925.1 Acidobacteriaceae bacterium | reverse complement strand
TCCGCGACCTCAGTCGAACCGGCCGGTGCCCGTTCCGGTCAGCAAACCGGGCGATCCTCCGAAGCCCGCGGTGCCGCCCCCGCCAGAACTCGAAGACTACTGGCTGGTACGCGACATCGGTGGGCACGTAGGCTGGGTCCGCGGCCGCGTCATGGACGAGGATGTTCCCGATGGAATCGCCGGCCTCGGTGAAGGACAGAAGATCATCGGCGCCTACGTGCTGCGAACGGTCCACGATGCGGAGGCCAATGTGCCCGGCAACGACGTTCCGGAGTACGTAACGGTGCTGGCGCCCTGGAAAGACGGGCTGCCATTCGACTTCAATCAGGTGCGGGTGTTCACCTGGAACGTGCGCAAACACCGGTACGAAACGGCTTACCGGGAGAGGAACATCGCCGGCTATCTGCCGGTGACGGTATCGAAACAGATGTTTGGGAAGCTGGAGGAGCCGGTCTTCTCATTCCGGGTGGCGGCGAACGACTCTGTGGGGCTCGATCCCCAAACCGGCCGGGTGAAGGAAGGCGACACCGTGACGGAGAGTTTCCATATGGAAGGCGTCATCGTTCGGCGTATTGACGATGCCCGCTCAAAACCCGCTTCGGCCAAAGCTGACGCGCCGAGTCACGCAAATCGCCGCAAACACCGCCGTTGAATAAGTTCGCCGCTTTCTGCAACTTTCGGTGCATGGTCGAAGTCTTCCATCCAGGCATCCAATATGCAGGACTCTCTCCACATCCTGATGGTGGACCGCTGGGCGGGAGTCTGCGAAATGACTGTGCAGGGTGCCACGAATTCGCGCGGCTTGTTGCGCAAACGCTTCACAAGCCCGTATCGTGGTGAACACACCGTTTTGATCCGGGCGAAGTTGCGTGTATGACCTCGCTGCCGGTGTTCCGTAGTTTGGCAGTTTCACGGTTCGATTGATTGAAGGCAAAGGAGATCGGCTCATGGATAACAAGCCGGCGCAGAACATTCAGGATACGTTCCTGAACACAGTTCGCAAGGATAAGACGCCCATTACGATTTATCTCGTGAGCGGTGTGAAGCTCACGGGGAAGATCCGCTCGTTCGATAAGTATTCTGTGCTGCTGGAAAACAACAGCCAGGAGCAGTTGATCTTCAAGCACGCCATCTCGACGGTGGTCAGTTCGCGTTCGGTACTGCACGGTGAGCATCGTGCGCCGCACTCGGCCCAGGCAGGACCGGTGAATGCAACGCCGGCTCCAGCCGCTCAGGAGGCTACCGGCTCATAGCCGGCTCCAATCCTATCGATGCCGTTCAACGGAGCGGATTCGTCGCAGGAGCGCGCGCTGCTGGTCTCAGTGGCATTTTCCAGCGAGAAGCGCTCCCTCACGCCGGCGGCCGCGCAGGCGCGCGGAGCCGCTCGTGCGGCTTGGCTCCATTCTGTGCATGATCGTGATTCGCGGCGGGAGGAATTCCGCGAGCTGGTAACCAGCGCCGGAGCTCAGGTCGCCGCGGAGCTGGATCAGCACCGTCCGAAGCCCGATCCTGCGACTCTGCTGGGAAGCGGGAAGGTGGAGGAACTCGCGGGCGTCGCGGTATCCGCGAATGCGGACCTCGTGATCTTCGATCACGACTTGTCGGCCAGCCAGCTGCGTAATCTCGAAGACGCGTTGCCGTGCCGCGTGATTGATCGCACCCAACTGATCCTGGACATCTTTGCCCGCCATGCACGAACACGCGAGGGCCAGCTGCAGGTTGAGCTGGCGCAGCTTGAATACATGCTGCCGCGCCTGACCGGGCGCGGAAAAGCCATGTCGCAGCTCGGCGGCGGCATCGGAACGCGCGGACCCGGCGAAACGCAACTGGAAACCGATCGGCGGCGCATTCAGCGGCGCGTCCTGCAACTGCGAAGGGAACTGGAAGCCGTGCGACGGACGCGCGCACAGCAACGGCAGCGGCGCGAAGCGGTTCCGGTGCCAACCGTCGCTCTGGTGGGATACACGAACGCCGGCAAGAGCACGCTGTTCAATGCGATTACACAGCGATTTGGCGAACCGGCGCGCAGAGCAGGGAAACGCGAGCGGGTGCTGGAGTCGGAGAGGATGTTTGCAACACTCGATCCAAAACTGAGTGCGATTCAGCTGGCGAGCCGCCGCAAGGTGCTGCTGTCGGACACGGTCGGGTTCATTCGCGACCTGCCGCACACCCTGGTGACGTCGTTCCGGGCCACACTCGAAGAGGTGCGCAAGGCAGAGGTTCTGCTTCACGTGCGGGACGCCTCCAGCCCCATGGGCGACGAACACAAGACCGAAGTGGAGAAGGTCTTGGCAGAACTGGACGTTCTGCAGAAGCCCCGGCTCGAGGTCCTGAACAAGATTGATCTGCTGAGCCCCGAGGACCTTGAAGCGCTGCGGGAAGCATCGGGCGGGGGAACCATTCTCGTTTCCGCGAAAGAAGGCGCCGGCATCGGTGCGCTGATGGAGCGGATCGACACAGAATTGATGCAGGACCCCATCGTCGAACAGTACTTTCAGATTCCGCAGTCAGAGGGCGACGCGCTGGCGGCGCTGGAGGGCGGGGCGGTCGTCCGGGAGCGTAACTACGAGGGAAACCTGGTGCGCATGACTGTAGCAGGGCCAGCATCCCTGCTGGGGCGCTATCGGCAATTTCGGAAGAAGAAAGCGCCGGAAAATTAAACGAGCCGGATGCGGAGTGGTGGGAACTCCGAGACATCCGGCTCGCCGACCCTGAACCGGGTCGAGGTGGTATTCTTATTGTACGCCGGAGGTGCGCTGGGTCAAGTGCGCTGGTCTCCAACTCCGCATTTTTCGGCCGATCCGCAACGATTCCGCTTTTCAGGAGATGAAACCGGCAGTCGAACCAAAGGGCGAGTTGTGCGTTGTGTGAGTTAAGTGTCTTTCGTCATTTGACTTTCTTTTTTCTCGTCTGTTAGAACCTAAGGTTCCAGCGAAGCCCTTCTGATTCGTTTCCCGACAGCCTGCGCCGGCCCGACCCTATGGATGAATTGCTGCGTCAACTCGAGAGCCTTGCGATCGGTGCGATTCCGACGTTAGTCCTTTTTATTCTTCTGGTTCTGGCGTACCGGTTCATCCTCTACCGCCCGTTGGTCAGGACACGCGCGGTGCGGCGCGAACGGACCATCGGCGCGATGGAAAAATCGCGGCTGGCTATCGCCGCTGCAGATGCGCGCACCCAGGAATACGAGGCCCGTTTGCGCGCCGCCCGGGCAGAAATCTTCCGGCAGCGCGAGCAGCGTATCCAGCAGACCAATGCCGAGAAGGAATCCGCGCTGGCAGCCGCCCGCCTGACGGCGCAGCAGCGCGTGCATGAGGCGCAGGCCGCGCTCGAACTACAAATGCGCGATGCGAAGAAACAGATTGAGGGCGCAGCGGGCACACTGGCCGCCCAGATCCTTACGGCGATCCTGCCCGGCACTGCGGCGGAGGGTGCGCAATGAAGAAGTTCTCGCGCATACTGTCCTGCCTCATGCTGCTGGGTCTTCTCGCCGGAGCGCCGACCGTCCGCCTCCATGCGCAAGTCTCCAACTCGTCGTCGGAGATCCAGCAGCCCGCCACGCCCAACGAAGATAAGATGGACGCGCCGGATACGAATGCCGAGACCGAGGAGTACCGGCACTCGTCCGCTGTGCAGTCGCTCGCACATCGTTTCGGCATCAAGACGGAGACGATGGCGCAGATCTTCGAGGACATCAACTCCGGAGTACTGCTGCTCGCCATCTTCGTCGTCATCTTCAAAGTGCTTCCGAAGATCTTCCGCCGCCGCTCCGAGACTCTCGCAAAAGAGTTGACGCTGGCCCAGGCGGCAACTGAGGACGCCAATCGGCGTCTGGCTGACGTGGAAGCCCGGCTTTCCCGGCTCGATGGCGACATTGAAGCGATTCGGCAGCAGGCCGAAAAAGATTCTGTGCTCGACGAGCAGCGGATTCGGGAGACGATCAACTCGGAGCGCGAGCGCATCATCGCCTCGGCGGAGCAGGAGATTGCCGCCGCACAGTCCGCTGCACAGCGCGAATTGAAGAAGTTTGCTGCCGACCTGGCGGTCGATCATGCGCTGCGGAAAATTCAGCTTTCGACCGACGCCGATCGTGCGCTGGTGAAGGAGTTTGGCAAGACTTTGTCCGGCGGAGGGGAGGCATAAATGGCGAGCTATGCATCCCGTTATGCGCAGGCCTTTGCGGACGTGCTCTTCGAGACGCATTTGAATGCACAAGACGTACAGCGGCAGCTTGCGGACTTTGGCGCTGCCTGGCATGAAAGCCGGCCCATGCGCGAGTTCTTCCTCGATCCGTCCTTCCCGGTCGAGCAGAAGGTGGCATTCCTGGACAAACTGAACGCGAGACTAGGCATGGCGCAGCAGACGCGAAATTTCATCGCCGTGCTGATCCGCAATGATCGCATCGCGGGCTTCGACGATGTAGTCAACGAGTTCCGGCGAGAGATCCATCGGCGGCTGGGCATTTCAGAGGCGAAAGTCACGTCAGCGCGAAGGCTGGATGAGCAGGAGCGGCAGCAGCTCCAGCAGCAGATCGCCGCGCTCACGGGTGGCCAGGTTCAGGCGCAGTTTGCAGAGGATCCTTCGTTGATCGGGGGAGCGGTCGTTCAGGTGGGCAGCACAGTGTACGACGGCTCGGTGCGCGGACGGCTGGAGCGGATGCGGGAACAGCTGGAGTCGGCCTGACCAGTAAACGAGCCGCAAAACCGGTTTGAGCAGGAATCAGAGAGCATCAGGATTAGGACAGCATGGCGCAAATCAAAGCAGACGAAATCACCGCGCTCCTGAAGGAGCAGATTGCGAACTACGACGCGAAGATGCGCGTCGACGAAGTTGGGACCGTGATCACGTTGGGCGACGGCATTGCGCGCCTGCACGGTCTGGATAAAGTCATGTCCGGCGAGTTGCTGGAGTTCCCGCACGGCATTGCGGGCCTGGCCATGAGCCTGGAGGAAGATCAGGTCGGCAGCGTGCTCCTGGGCGACTACACCGAGATTCGTGAAGGCGATCAGGTGAAGCGCACGGGTAAGATTCTGAGCGTCCCCGTTGGCGAAGCGATGATCGGGCGCGTGGTGAATGCGCTGGGGCAGCCGATCGACGACAAGGGGCCGGTCCAGACCTCGGCCATGCTCCCGGTGGAACGTCTGGCTCCGGGCGTGATTGACCGCCAGGGGGTCCGCGAGCCGATGATGACGGGCCTCAAAGCGATCGACTCGATGATCCCGATCGGCCGCGGACAGCGCGAGCTGATCATCGGTGACCGCCAGACCGGCAAAACCGCCGTGGTGCTGGACACTATCATCAACAACGAGAAGAACGACCTGATCTGCATTTACTGCGCCATCGGTCAGAAGCGCTCCTCGATCGCTCAGGTCGTGCAGACGCTGGAAGGATACGGCGCGATGGGCCACACCATCGTAGTGGCCGCCTCAGCCTCCGAGCCGGCTCCGATGCTCTACCTGGCTCCCTACGCGGCATGTGCCATCGGCGAGTACTTCCGCGACAAGGGCAAGCACGCGCTGGTGATCTACGACGACCTGTCCAAGCACGCCATCGCATATCGCGAAATCTCATTGCTGCTGCGCCGTCCGCCGGGCCGCGAAGCGTACCCAGGTGATGTCTTCTACCTCCATTCGCGCCTGCTGGAGCGCGCCGCGAAGCTGAGCGACGCAAACGGCGGCGGATCGCTGACGGCGCTGCCGATCATTGAAACCCAGGCGGGCGACGTCTCGGCGTATATCCCAACCAACGTCATCTCCATCACCGACGGACAGATTTTCCTCGAGACGGACCTGTTCAACTCCGGCGTGCGCCCAGCCGTGAACGTCGGCCTCTCGGTCTCGCGCGTAGGATTCTCTGCGGCCATCAAGGCCATCAAGCAAGTCGGCTCCACGCTGAAGCTGGACCTCGCGCAATACCGTGAGCTGGCCGCTTTCGCGCAGTTCGGCAGCGATCTGGACAAGGTTACGCAAAACCAGCTCAACCGCGGATCGCGGCTTACCGAGTTGCTGAAACAGCCGCAGTTCCATCCTCTCCCGGCGGAAAAACAGGTGATTATCCTGTTCGCCGGAACGCAAGGCTACCTCGACGACCTGAAGGTGGAGCAGATTCGGGCATTCGAGGACGGACTGTATCCCTACCTCGACTCGGCGCAGTCTCAGCTGCTCAAGGACATTGCCACGAAAAAGGCGCTCGACGACGATCTGCGGAACCGCATCCATGCCGCGCTGAAGGAGTACAAGCAGAATTTTGTCGCGGAGCACGAAGGGTCAAAGCTGAAGCAGAGTTCCGTACAGCCGCTCAACCAGCAGGAAAAGGCCAGGGTACAGGAACAGCAGGCCCAGCCTGCGGGGGCGGCGCGCTAACCAGCCATGGCGAACGTCCTCGATCTACGGCGGCGTATCCGCAGCGTGCGCAACACGCGGCAGATCACCAAGGCAATGAAGATGGTCTCGGCGGCGAAGCTGCGCCGAGCGCAGGAGCGTGCGGTATCGGCTCGTCCGTACGCAGCCATGCTGGCCAGCGTGTTGGAGTCGCTCAAGCGGCGCGCGGAGGTCATCGATCCGCGGACCGGAGAAGTGCGGCACCCGCTGCTGCTCACCCGGCCGGAGAAGCGCATCCTGCTGGTTGTCGTTTCTGGCGATAAGGGCTTCGCGGGCGCGTTCAATACGAACATCTTCAAGGCAGCGGCAAACTTCATCCGGGACAACGACGACAAGGAAATCGATATCGAGGCGATCGGCCGCAAGGGACGCGACCTCTTCCGCCGCCGCTATCCTGCAGCGCAGTTCAGCGAGGCCACGGAAGAGCAGCAGCGTCCGGAGCGGCAGCGTGCGAGTGCGATCGAGGTCATCGCCGGCCAGGCGACGGCACTCGAAAAGCTCAACTACGACACCGTCCGCGAGCTTTCGGAAGAAATCGTTGGCTGGTATACGCACGAGGAAATCGACGCAGCCTATCTGGTCTACAACGAATTCAAGTCGGTTATCCAGCAACGGGTCGTGGTCGAGCGCGTGCTGCCCATCCTGTCGCTTAGCATGCACGAGGTCGAACGGGCGGAAGCTCCGACGCTCGAAGAACGCGAGCGCGCGGCCGAAGCGGCCCTCTCAGCGGGTGTGAGCCTTTATCCGCAGGAAGCGGCCGAGGCGCAGCAGCAGCTTGAAGACGAGGCAAAGCGTTTCGGCACGGCCGAAGTGGACTACATCTACGAGCAGTCTCCGCAGGAGCTTTTCGCGGACGTGCTGCCGCGCTACGTCACCTCGCAGCTCTATCACGCGACGCTGGAATCGATCGCCGCGGAACACGCTGCTCGCATGACGGCCATGGATTCGGCGACGAACAACGCTTCGGACATGATCGACTCGCTGACGCTGACCATGAACCGCGTACGTCAGGCGGCGATCACGAAAGAAATTATCGAAATTGTCAGCGGCGCAGCCGCGATTTAGAACGAGCGGGATTTATGGCAGAGAACATCGGCAGAGTGGTACAGATTTCGGGTCCGGCGGTGGACGTGCAGTTCGACGAGGCGACAATGCCGCCGATTTATCAGGCGCTGCGCGTGGTCAGCGACGGATTCAACGTTCCTTTACCCATTAACGTCATCCTTGAGGTGCAGCAGCACCTCGGAGAAGGACGCGTGCGGTGCGTCGCGATGGAAGCGACCGAAGGCATGGTCCGCGGAATGAAGGCCATTGACCAGGGCGGCCCGATCTCCGTCCCTGTCGGCCGCGCCACGCTGGGCCGCGTGCTCAATGTGATTGGCGAACCGGTCGATAAACTCGGCCCCGTAAACGCGAAGCAGCGTAACCCCATCCACCGTCCCGCTCCCGCGTTCGACGAGCAGTCGACGAGCGAAGAAATGTTCGAGACGGGCGTGAAGGTCATCGACCTGATCCAGCCGTTTCTCAAGGGGGGCAAGATCGGCCTCTTCGGCGGCGCGGGCGTCGGCAAGACCGTCGTCATCATGGAATTGATCAACAACGTTGCCACCAAGCACGGTGGCTTCTCCGTCTTTGCCGGCGTTGGGGAGCGCACCCGCGAAGGCAACGACCTCTGGGTGGAGATGCAGGAGTCCGGTGTCATTAACCTGAAGGAGCCGGATAAGTCGAAGGCCGCGCTCATCTACGGCCAGATGACCGAGCCGCCCGGCGCCCGTCTGCGCGTGGCGCTCACCGGCCTCACCGTCGCTGAATATTTCCGTGACGAAGAAGGCGCCGACACGCTGCTTTTCATCGACAATATCTTCCGTTTCACGCAGGCTGGTTCAGAAGTTTCGACGCTGCTGGGCCGTATGCCTTCCGCCGTCGGATACCAGCCGAACCTTGCGACGGAGATGGGCGAACTACAGGAGCGTATTACGTCCACCAAGCGCGGTTCTGTAACCTCCGTGCAGGCCGTCTATGTCCCCGCCGACGACCTCACCGATCCGGCTCCGGCGACGACCTTCGCTCACCTCGATGCGACCACGGTGCTCTCGCGGCCCCTGTCGGAACTCGGCATCTATCCTGCCGTCGACCCATTGGCTTCCACCTCGCGCATTCTCACTCCCCGCGTCGTCGGGCAGGAGCACTATGACGTGGCGCAGGGTGTAAAGCGCATTCTGCAACGCTACAAGGACCTGCAGGACATCATCGCCATTCTCGGAATCGACGAGCTGTCCGAAGAGGACAAGATCACTGTCTCTCGCGCCCGCAAGGTGCAGAAGTTCCTCTCGCAGCCGTTCCATGTCGCCGAGCAGTTCACCGGCATCCCCGGTCGCTACTGCAAAATTGAAGACACGGTGCGCAGTTTCAAAGAAGTCATCGAAGGTAAGCACGACGATGTGCCGGAGCAGGCCTTCTACATGCGCGGCACCATCGAGGAAGTGCTGGAAGAGGCGGAGAAGCTGAAGGCGGTCACGAAATAATATGGCTGATCAGCTTAGAGTCCGGCTCGTCACGCCGGAGCGCATACTCGTCGACCAGATGGTTGATGCGGTCGAGGTGCCGGGCAGGAACGGATACTTCGAGGTCCTGTACGGACACGCCCCGCTGCTGTCCGGGCTGGGCGCGGGGGAAGTGCGCCTGCATGGCAGTGCCGGTAGCGACCAGCGCTACAGCGTCGCCCGCGGATTCGTTGAAGTGCTGCCGGAGCGCGTGACCATCCTCGCAG